>JAJPXX010000093.1 GCA_021205225.1 Lachnospiraceae bacterium | reverse complement strand
ATATAAATAATAAACGAAAAAAAATAAAAGATGAGAAACATATTGACAAAATTCAAGCTATGCAGTAATATGCAATTGTAAAGAAAAGAGCGAAAGTGTATTTCTAAGGAGGTGCAAAATGACAACGATTCTTCATGAAAACACAGAAGAAGAAAGACAGATACGCACAGAACCATTCGAGCAGGTAAAGGAAGAAAAGCGGTTATTATATGATGAAACAGAAAGCGATCCTGGAAAAGACATGATTGGTGAACGTGCGTTTTCCTATGCATGGAAGCACCAGGGAGATTATACACTGGAGGATTATTATGCTCTGCCGGATGATCAGCGCTCAGAATTGATTGACGGAGTGATTTACAATATGTCTGCCCCAACGATTACGCATCAGATTGCCATATCTCAGATTGTCCGGCAGTTGGCGAATTATATTGACGCACAGAAAGGTTCCTGCCTTGTACTCCCCTCCCCGGTGGACGTACAGCTGGATTGCGATGAGCGGACGATGCTGCAGCCGGACGTGGTTGTTGCCTGTGACTGGAATAAAGTGACGGATCGGTGTGTATATGGTGCGCCAGATCTGGTTATAGAGATTCTCTCCCCGTCTACCGAGCGCAAAGATCAGACTGTAAAGACGGAAAAGTACAGGAAAGCGGGGGTACGGGAATACTGGATGATCGATATTGAACGGAAGAGAGCAGTGGTGTATGACTTTTCCTGCAATCATAGCCCTGTGATTTATGGTGCAGATCGGGCGATTCCGGTGCAAATTTTTGACGGAAATTGTCTGATAGAATTTGGGGAGATTTTAGGGTACGTGAAGAGACTGCGTTAAAATATAAGTTAAATCGGGGTATTTTATTTGCACAGGGCTGCGAGAGGTATTTTCCAACTGACGCTGGACGCAGCCCGCGCAGACGAGTAGGGGACAAGTCTCCCTACTCGATTTTTCGTCTTCGCGGCAGGGATCAGAGTTCTAATTCCTCCGCGCGGTGACAGGCGACCTGCCGTCCCTTTACCGCGCGAAGGGCCGGCCTTTCCCTGCGGCAGCGGTCTGTCGCGTACGGACAGCGGGTGTGGAAGAAGCACCCTTCCGGCAGATGGACAGGGCTTGGGACCTCTCCGGTGAGCACCTGCCGATGTTCATTGCGAAGGTGCGGATCCGCCTGCGGAATTGCGTCCAGCAGGAAGCTGGTGTAAGGATGCATCGGCTTTGCGTAGATATCCTCTTTGGAAGCGATCTCACAGACGCTTCCGAGAAACATTACGCAGACACGGTCTGCGATAAAATGAATGACGGACAGATCATGACCGATAAAGAGGTATGTCAGGCTGTATTGCTGCTGCAAATCCTTCAGCAGATTCAGCACCTGGCTTTGTACGGATACATCCAGTGCGGACACCGGCTCGTCGCAGACGATCAGCTCCGGGTTCAGGGCAATCGCGCGGGCGATGCCAATGCGCTGTCTCTGCCCGCCGGAAAACTGATGCGGATAGCGGTCCAGAAATTCCGTCGGCACGCCTACCGCCTGCATCAGCTCCAGGACACGGGCGGTTGTTTCTTTTTTGTTCGCGCACACATGATAGGTCACTAAAGGCTCCGCAATGATATTGCGCACAGTCATGCGGGGATCCAGGCTGGCGTAGGGATCCTGGAAGATCATCTGCATTTTCCGGCGCAGCGGGCGAAACTCTTTTTCGGACATCGCTGTGATATCTTCGCCGTGGAACAGAACCCTGCCGCCTGTGGCAGGAAGCATTTTAATGAGCGTCCGTCCGAGTGTACTCTTGCCGCAACCGCTCTCCCCTACCAGAGCGAGTGTCTCGCCGCGGCGGATTTCCAGATCCACATTGGAGACGGCGTGGATTTTGGAATCCTTTTTCCCGGTATCAAATTCCTTGGAAAGATTTTCCACCTGCAAAAGAATTTCCGATTCTCCGTTTCCGGATTTTGTGTTTTTAATGGTCTCATCGGTCATAAAGCCCCGCCTCCTTTCGCAGCATTTTCTGTACTCAGATTCCCCAACATTCCCGGCGCGCTCACAGCATTTTTCGCGTCTGGAAGTTCTGCCGCGACCGGTGTGTTCTCATATGATTCCGATTGCTTTTCCAGACGGGGTTCCATGCTTTCCCGCGCACAGTTCAGGCAGCGCGCCAGATGACCTTTTCCGATCTCGCGCAGTTCCGGCTTTACACTGCGGCAGCGCTCCGATGCGTTCGGGCAGCGGTTGCTGAAAGCGCAGCCCTCCGGCAGATGCAGGAGGTTCGGCACAACGCCCGGAATCGTGTAGAGACGGTCTGGATTCTTTCCGATTCTGGGAATGGAATCCAGCAGGCCTTTGGTGTAAGGGTGCGCTTTGTGATCAAACAGTTCATAGGTCTCCGCCTGCTCCATGATTTTGCCGGCGTACATGACGTAGACGTAATCGCAGAGCTCCGCGACGACTCCCATGTTGTGCGTGATGATCAGCACACTCATCCCTGTTTCGTCCCGAAGCTGGCGGATCAGACGCAGGATCTGCGCCTCAATGGTCACATCCAGCGCGGTGGTCGGCTCATCCGCAATCAAAAGCCGCGGGCGGCATACCATCGCCATCGCGATCATCACGCGCTGACGCAGGCCGCCGGAGAGCTGATGCGGATAGCTGTCATAGCGTTTTTCCGGCTCAGGGATTCCTACGCGCTCAAACATATCGATCACCTGCCGCCTGGCTTCGTCTTTATCCATGCCGCGGTCGTGAACCAACAGGGTTTCACGTACCTGCCGCCCGACCTTCAGCACCGGATTCAGGCTTGTCATCGGCTCCTGAAAAATCATGGAAATATCCTTCCCGCAGACGTTTCGCAGTTCTTTTTCGGAAAGATGAGCCAGATCCTGGCCGTCAAACCAGATATGTCCGTCCGCGATCCGTCCCGGATATTTCAAAAGCCCCATAATGGATTTGGCGGTCATACTTTTTCCGCAGCCGCTTTCCCCGACCAGGCCAATGATTTTTCCCTCCGGAATATCCAGGTCAATCCCGTCTACCGCGGGGACTACCCCTTTTTCTGTGAAAAAGCAGGAGCGCAGCCCGCGGATTTCCAGTACATTCTCTTTTTGTTCCATTCCGTATCTGTCTCCTTTCACTGATCCTTCATATAGGGGTCTAACACGTCCCGCAGTCCGTCTCCGAGAAAATTAAACGCAAGTACAACAATCATAATGGCGATACAGGGTGCCAGACAGAGCCAGGGCTGTGTAAACAGAAACTGTTTTGCCTGGTTTACAATCAGTCCCCAGCTGGCGGCAGGCGGCTGCACACCGATTCCCAGGAAGCTTAAGGAGCTTTCCGATAAAATCGCTGAAGGAACATTCAGTGTGAAAAGGACGATCAGCGAAGGAATACAGTTCGGCAGAATGTGCCGTATCATAATCGTAAAACGTCCAACGCCGATCGAACGGGCAGCCTCCACATATTCGCTTTCCTTCAGGCTCAGGGTCTGGCTGCGCACCACCCTGGCCACGCTTGCCCAGTCTACAATGATCAGAGCGATAAACAGGCTCGTAATGGAGGAACCGAGCGTGTACATCACGACCATAGCCATCAGAAGAGAAGGGACCGAGAGCATGACGTCTGCCAGACGCATGACGATATAGTCATACCAGCCTCCGAAATACCCGGCGGTCAATCCCAGTAGAATGCCGATCAGCAAAGAGATGATGCTGGGGATAATGCCGATCGAGAGAGAGACTCTGGCGCCATACAGAAGGCGTGAAAAAACATCCCGCCCCAGCTCGTCTGTTCCCAGCCAGTGAGCCGCGCTCGGCGCCTGCAGGCGGTTCAGCAGATCCTGTTCCGCTTCTCCATAGGGAGCAATCACCGGAGCAAAAACAGCCATCAGGAGGATGATCAGAATCACGGCAGCGGAAAAGGCCGCCAGCTTATTCTGTCTGCACATGCGGCGGAGCTTGTCTGTAATTCCGTCCTTCTCACCGATCTGACCAAGCAGATCCTCCTCGGAGGCGGCATTCTGTTCTATATTTTGGGGTGTGCCTGATTCATTCTGTTTTCTGAAAAAATCATGTTCTGCCATAGCTACGCCTCCTTTCTGATACGCGGATCCAATACCGAATAGAGCAGATCCGCCAGCAGGTTCCCGGCGATTACAATTACCGTCGTAAACAGCACGGTCCCCTGCAGGACAGGCATGTCACGGTTTGAGATTGCGGTCGTCGCCAGCCGTCCGATTCCGGGGATTGCGAAGACACTTTCCGTAATCACCGCTCCGGAAAGCATGGAGGAAAGCTGCAGCGCCATCATGGTAACAATCGGCAGCATACTGTTTTTCAGCGCGTGGCCGACAATGACCGCATTCCGGCGAAGTCCCTTGGCGCGGGCGGTGTCTATGTAGTCTGCCTGAAGCACTTCGAGCAGATTGGAGCGCGTCATCCGGGCAATCCGGCCTGCGCTGTTCCAGCCGAGCGCGATGGCCGGAAGAATCATCGAATAGAGCGAGCCATTTTCAGTCAGGGGAAACAGCTTTATTTTAAAAGCCAGAAAATACTGCAAAAACAGTGACGTCATGAAGATCGGAATCGAGACGCCTGCCAGAGAAAAGCCCATAAACAGCCGGTCTGCCAGATGATTCTGGCGAACCGCGGAAATAATACCGGTCACCAGGCCGATTACCCAGGCAAACAGGGCGGCAAGCACCGCGAGCTTGATCGTATAGGGAAGCGCTTCCAGAATCATATCGGTCACTTCCCGGTTATATTTGTAGCTGACGCCCAGATCACCATGCAGTGCATTGACAATATAATTAAAAAACTGCGTGGGAAGCGGGTCATTTAATCCCATCACCTCCGTCAGGCGGTCAATGGTGTCCTGATTCACATGCTCTCCCAGCAGCATGGTGACAGGGTCGCCGGGAATGATGCGCAGCATGATAAAGATCAGTAAAACTACGCCAAATAAAACCGGTATTGTCCCCAGCAGGCGCTTTAAAAAGCTTTTCATCCGGCAAAATCTCCTTTCTCAGCTTTTTCATTCACGCATGATGCTGCTTCCGTCAGACTGGTATATTCCGACAAAAGGAAGCCCGCGGCCAGTTTGACCAGCCGCGGGCGAGTTCGCTATGCAGCATTGCATCTCATTGTAGAAGTAAAACGACTTACGTCGTTTACTATAAAATTTTTACGCCAGCGTTACCCCTACGAAGCTGTAATCGCTGTATCCGGCCCAGTGCGGTGTGTAGGAAGCAACCCGGTCGCTCACTACAAACAGGTGTGTACGGCTGAAGAGCGGTACCCACGCGGCGTCCTCCTGTACAATCTGTGCTTCCAGAGCGGCATATTCAGCCAGGCGCTCGTCATCATCTACGATCGCGCGCGCCGCAGCTACGCGCTCCATGACCTCTGTATTATAATAATTTCCGCTGCGGATCAGAGACTTGTCAGCGGATCCGAAGAAGGTGTAGATAAAGTTATCCGGATCGTTGTAATCTGCCGTCCAGGTGGCCACAAAGCTGCACATCTCGCCGCTCTTTCTCAGCGCCAGCCAGCTTGCTTCATCGTAGGATACGATTTCCGCTGTGATGCCTACGTCTGCCAGATTCTGCTGGATGATCTGCAATACCAGAAGGACACCGGAAGACGCGGATTCATCGGAGGAAATCTCCATGGTGAAGCCGTCCGCATAGCCTGCTTCCTCCAGAAGAGCCTTTGCTCCCTCCGGATCATATTCGAGCCAGCCCTGGTTCTCTTCCGAGTGTCCAATCAGACCGGTCGGGAAAATTCCGTCCTCAATCGTACCCTCTCCGCTGTAAACGCTCGTCAGGATACTCTCGCGGTCAACCGCCATCTGGATAGCCTTGCGCACGTTCACATCATTGAGCGGCTCCACGTTCTCATTCAGCATAAAGTAAGTAATGGAAAGGCGGTTTGCCGATACGATCTGATCCGCGTAAGCGGTTTTATAAGTCGATTCCACGACAGAAGAATCCAGGTAATCGCAGTCCAGAATATCGATTTCGCCGCTCTGGAACATCATGCTCATTGTAGAAGCATCCGGAATGATGGAAATCTCTACGTGCGTCACTGACGGCGTCTCGCCCCAGTAATTCGGGTTCAGATCCAGGATGATGCTGTTGTCATGATCCCAGCTGGTCACCACATACGGGCCGGTACCGATCGTCAGAGCCGGATCAATGCCGTAATCATCACCCGCGGCTTCTACAATTGACTCACTGTAGATGCAGCAGGACGGGGTCGCCAGCTGATACAAAAAGCCTGCGAACGGCTCGCTTAAGGTGACGGTAAAGTGTGTGTCATCGACCACTTCAATACCGGTCAGCTCCTCCGCCGTGCCCTCCATGACCTCATCAGAACCGGCGATCGCGTTGGCAAAGTCAGTCTGCACGCTCTCAGGAAGCGCAAGCATCCGGGTAAACGTATACTTTACATCAGCCGACGTCAGCGGCGTGCCGTCTGAGAAAAGAACGCCCTCATGCAGGGCAAACTCATAGGTCAGTCCATCCTCTGATACCGTGTAATCTTCTACCAGGCTGTTTACCAGCTCCGTAGAGCCGTCGTCATTCAACTGAATCTCAAACAGACGGTCAAAAATATTCAGCGGAATCTGATAGTTGGAGCTGGTCGTGTGGACATCCATTGTCTGCATATCAGAAGTCCACGCGATGTAGAGCGTGCCATCTGAGCCTTCTTCCGCAGCAGCATTCAGTCCGCTTCCAAACATTACGGACGCAGCCAGAGCGCTGGCCGAACCTTTCAGGAAATCTCGTCTTGATATTTTTTTCATTGATCCTATCCTCCTTAATCGAGCAGGGCGAATTTCGCCCCTGTGCGATCGAGTAGGAGACGGCATACCGGATCCTACTCGTCTGCGCCGGCTGCATCTGGCGTTAGCCAGAAATATTCCTTGTGCAGCCGTGTGCATAAAAAGAGCAAACCAGTCCCTCTGGTCTGCTCCTTTGCAAATCTTAATCATCATAGCACAGGAAAAAGTGAAAAGCAAGAAAAAATATTCATGCAGCGTGTTTCTTCCTTTTCTTTCTGCGCATCCATGCGAAGCAGATTCCATAGAACAGAATTCCGTAAAGCGTGGAGATCGGGGTCGTCAGGCCGATGTAGAACAGCGAGGCGCTCGGCAGGGATGCCATATAAAGTGCTACCGGGATGCGGACACAGAAAGCGGCGGAGATGCCCTGAAGCATGACAGGCATACTGTTTCCGCAGCCATTGAAGTAGCCGCTCGTACTGAACATGACGCAGGTAAGAATGCAATCCAGACAAAATCCGCGCAGATAGCTGGCGCTCTCCGCGATGACCTCCGCATCGGAGGTGAACAGCGAGGACAGAGCAGAGCCTCCGAAGAAGCCGGCCAGAAATACGAGGATTCCAATGCACACTCCGGTACCCATTGCGGTCAGATAGCCGCGCTGGGCTCGCTTTTTCTGCCCGGCGCCGATGTTCTGCGCCACAAAAGCGGAGACGCTTTGCATAACAGAAGACGGAACCAGCATGATAAAGGAAACCAGCTTCTGGGCGACTCCGTATCCGGCGGATGGCATCAGCCCCATGCTGTTTACAATCGAATTTATCACCAGAAAGGAGACTTCGCTCAGCGTCTCCTGCAGGGCAATGGGAATACCGACATGCAGGATTTTTCTCAGCTCGACCGGGTAGATGCGGCACTGTTTTAATGAAAATTCGAGCGGCATTTTCTGTCTGCGGATGATGCCAAGGGAAAAGACTACCGAGACAAACTGGGCAAAAACAGTGGCAATCGCCACACCCGCCACATCCATGCCGAGCAGACCAGTCAGAAGCAGGTCGGCAGCGATGTTTACCACACAGGCAATGCTTACAAAAACAAACGGAAGATTGGCATTGCCTATGCCGCGAAGAATACCGCTGATGACATTGTAGGTGATGATGATCAGGAGCCCGCCGGAGCAGATGCGAAGATACAGGACTGCTTTCTCTGTGGCGCTCTCCGGCACCTGCAGGATCCGGACAATCACTTCCGCCGAGGCTTCCAGAGCAACGGTCAGGACGACGCCGATGATGGCGAACAGGATGATGGTGGTACCGACGGCGTTACCCGCCGCTTTCGGATTCTTTTCGCCTATATGCTGGCCAATCAGTACCGTGGATCCCATCGCCAGACTGGTGATAATAAAAGTCACCATCTGCATAAAGCTGCTCGCAGTACCGACGGCAGAAATGCTGGCGGCGTCGCCGAACTGACCGACCACAAGTAGGTCTACGGCTCCATAGGCGGCCTGCAGGATCAAAGCACCCAGAACCGGCCCCGCGAAGCGGATCAGAGACCCGAAGATAGGGCCTTCCGTAAATGAGATTTCTTTTTTGGCAGACATAGGTAAGTTCCTCCGGTATGGCATTTGTTGTTCAGAAAAGCTTCTGTAGCGATTGTTTCAATCGTCAACTCCAGAATCGTCAGATTCTGGAGTGTTATGCGAAGCATTTTTGTTTTCATCATACAGGAGAACCATCGTAATTTCAAGCTGATTTTTCAAAGTGGAATTCCAACCATAACGCGAGGTTGCTGTCCATACCCCGCCCATGCACTGGCTGCGTGGTCAGGGCTTATCCCGTACGAAGTGTGGGATGCCACCCGGCGAGGGGCGAAAACGTAGAAATTGTGGTGTGTGTTATATGTGTAGAATGTCGAGATGCAATGTAAAAAGACATTTTTGCACAATTATTAGATGTGCTGTTGGAAAAGTACAAAAATCTGTGAAAAATATGGTTAGAAAATAAAGAATATAAAAAAGCAAAAGGTTCTATTCCACCAATAATTTTCCATATC
>JAJPXX010000157.1 GCA_021205225.1 Lachnospiraceae bacterium | reverse complement strand
CCAATTTTTAGAAAATCTTTCTTTTATATGCAGTTATTGCGAGTCAATAACATATATAGTCACACACAGGTGTTTGTGTAAGGACAGGTAGACAGGAAGGACACTTACGTCGTCCTTCCCTGTCACTACTCCGTCCTTGCACACAAACCGTAGCGGGAGAAAAAAGAAAAAATCGGAGGCACAGGATACGATGAGAAATAATAGATCCTTTTGCGACAACTACTTAAAAAATGATGCAGACGTTGTGGTTCATCTCGATATTGTAGGCGATGCGGTGCATGTCACCTCTGACAGCCGATACGATGCACCAATAGATGCTTCGGTCAGGATGAACGAAGCTGAACTGCGTCTGATGGAGGAAATGGGATAATGGAATTTTTTATAGCAATGAATCCGCCGACTGTAACCGCGCAGATGAAGCAGGTCCGGGTGGCGAAAGGAAAACCAATCTTTTATGACCCGCCAAAGGTGAAGGAAGCCAGACAGTCGCTGATGGGACATCTGGAACCGCACAGGCCGTATACGCCGATGCAGGGCGCGATATCGCTTCAGGTACTGTGGCTGTTTCCAAGGGGAAAGAGTCATAAGAACGGCGAGTGGCGGACAACGAGGCCGGACACCGACAATCTGGAGAAGCTGTTAAAAGACTGCATGACGGCAGTCGGATTCTGGAAGGATGACGCACAGGTGGTGCGTGAATCTGTCGAGAAACGCTGGTCGGACGAGCCGTGCGGCATATACATCGAAATCGAGGAATTGGAGGACAAGACTTATGTTTAGAAATAGTGAAGGTTACTATGACCCAACCGCCGGAATGGCGCTGAGCCAGACAATGAAAGAATACCGCAGCCAGCGCAGGAATGTCTGGAAAAGACAGTATGGAATGAAGAATAGGCCGAGGATTTACGTGGCATCTCCTTATTCGGGGAATGTCGGCAAAAATTCTGCTGCCGCTATTCGCTACTGCCACTACGTCATCAATCAGGGCAAAATGCCGGTTGCGAGCCATCTGTTGTATCCGCAGATGCTGGATGATGATATCCCAGAAGAACGTGAGCTTGGCCAGATGTTTGGATTATCGCTCTTGGCTCTGTGTGATGAGATGTGGGTGTTTGGCTCGCGCATCTCATCCGGCATGGAGACAGAAATTGCGGAAGCAAACCGGCTGAACAAGCCCATCCGTTATATCAGCGAGGAGGAGATGCGATGACTCCAGAACAGGCGCTTTGCAATGCGATTATTATACAGGCAGTCAAGGATTATCGCCTTGCACTGAAAAATCTGAAACGGAATCCGGACAGCTACCGGGCAAAAGACACGAAGGACGAATGTGAGCGGTTCTTCCGGTCGAAGTACTATACAGGACTCACGGATGTGGATGGCGAATACCTAATCCGCAGACTGAACGAGGAGGTGGACGGCAAATGACAGCGAAAGAATATTTGAGACAGGCACGTGACCTTGACGCATTGATTAATGCGCACTTGAAAGAAAAAGCGGATTTGCAACAGATGGCATACAGCATCAGTTCTCCCAGCCTTGGGGAACGGGTTCAGACGAGCCGGGATGCGGACGCACCGTATGTGAGAACGTTGGAGAAAATCATGCGCCTCGAAGACCGCATCACCGGTGAGATTGACCGACTGGTTGACCTGAAGGCGGAGATGCTCACGGCGATTGAGGATATGGCAAACCCGCAGGAGCGCCTTCTCCTGAAGTACCGCTATTTCGAGGGATACACGTGGGAGGAAATCGGGATGGCAATGAATGTGTGCGATCGGACAGCGAGGCGGATTCATGGGAGTGCCCTGCAAAATTTTGTGGTGCCGACATAAAGTTGTCCGCTTTTGTCCTAGTTTGTCCAGCTGTTTTGCAGTATAATGGTAGCATGAAAAATTACACGATGGGCGAAGCCTTCATGGGAGAAATCCTGTGAGGGCTTTTCTTATGGCGTGAAATTCAACCTGTGGCCTTCGCGGAGGCGCAGCCGTGACAGGCGGCAATATGGACGGAGGTAAAAAACATGCCGCGAAAACCAAAGCATCCGTGTTCATGGCCGGGTTGCCCTGAGCTTGTGGAATACGGAGAGCGCTTCTGTGAGAAGCATGAAAAGCAGGAAAACAAACGCTACGAGAAGTACGACCGGAGTCCGCAGACGAAGCGCAGGTATGGAAGGGCATGGAAACGAATCCGTGACAGCTACGCTGCCGCTCATCCGTTGTGCGAGCAGTGTCTTGCAAAAGGTATCTACGTGAAGACCGAGGAGATACACCACAAGCTGCCGCTGTCCGAGGGTGGGACGCATGACCGCTCCAACCTGATTGCCTTATGCAGGCCGTGCCATGCACGGATTCATGCGGAGCGTGGCGACAGGTGGCACAACCGCGCCAAGCGGGAAACCACATGACCCAGGGGCGGGGCAAATCTCTGTTCGGCTTCTCCCAGGGAACGGTGCGGGGGTCACGCGCACAAAATCGCGAAAGTTTTTAGGGGAATAGCCCCTTGGGGAAGGAGGTGCTTTGAATCATGGGTACAAGAGGACCAAAACCGGGTTCCGGCGGCAGGCCGAAGAAGGCCATCGCAGATAAGATTGCTGACGGAAATGCAGGACACAGGCCGCTGACGGTCATCGACTTCGGTGACAGCGCGGCTGACCTGGAAGGCCAGGCGATGCCGAAGCCAGCTGAATTTTTGTCGGCGAAGCAGAAAGACGGCTCCACGCTCTGTGCTGCGGATATTTACGAGACGACCTGGCAGTGGCTTTCCGAGCGCGGATGCGCGGCTCTGGTTTCACCGCAGCTGATTGAGCGTTTTGCCATGGCGAGCGCCAGATGGATTCAATGCGAGACCATCACGAGTCAGCTCGGATTCCTGGCGAAGCACCCGACCACCGGCGCAGCTATTCAATCGCCGTATGTGGCGATTGCGGATAAATACATGACACAGGCAAATAAGCTCTGGTCAGAAATCTATCAGATTGTCCGCGAGAACTGTACTGGGGAGTACACCGGGGCAAGTCCGCAGGATGATGTGATGGAACGGCTGCTCCGGGCGAGGAAAGGAATGAACTGATTATGATTGAAAAAGTGAATCCGAGCCATCCGGATAAGGTGGCGGACCGGATAGCCGGAGCGATTGTCGACCTGGCATACCGGCTGGAAGAAAATCCGAAGGTTGCAGTTGAAGTCCTGATTGGTCATGGCTATTGCAAAATCATGATGGAGACCAGCCTCGCGGATGAGACCGTATCCGAACACTTACAGGAAATATATGATGCGGTTGACCGTATCAACGGTCAGGCGACCGCAACAGAGGTCTTATACACAAAGCAGGATGAGCATCTGTCGAAAAATCAGGAGGATGTCATCCGTTGCGGCGACAACGGCATCTTCCGTGGTGTGCCGCTTACCGAGGAGCAGAAAACGCTCTCGGAAGTCGCGCATCAGATTCATGAAAAGTACACTTCTGACGGAAAGTACATTCTGGATGATGGACGGCTTATCTTATGCCAAAGCAATGCTGATGCGGATGAAATGAGGAAGTCTTACACATTTCCAGAAGTCATCGTTAATCCGTTGGGCGGCTGGACCGGAGGCACAGATGTCGATGCCGGTGCTACCAATCGAAAACTCGGCTCTGATATGGCTGACTCCGTAACCGGCGGCGGGCTGCACGGCAAGGATTTATCCAAAGCGGATGTGTCAGTGAATATTCACACTTTCCTGAAAGCGCAGCGGACAGGCAGAACTGTGGAACTGTGCTGCGCCATCGGCGATGATGAGATTGACGGTGTACCTTACGCAGATATTGTAGCGGAGGCTCGTGAGTATATCGACTCTGTTGGCGGCTTTGAAAAATTCGCGGAATGGGGGCTGTTTTAAAAATGAAAACTACATCTGAAATGCAGCTGGTGCCGGTCGAGAGGCTGGTGCCATATGTGAATAACGCGAGGACACACTCGCCGGAGCAGATTACAAAGCTCCGCTCCTCTCTCCGAGAGTTTGGTTTTATAAATCCGGTCATCATCGACCGCGATTATGGTGTGATTGCCGGTCACGGGAGAATTGAGGCTGCAAAGGTCGAGGGAATCACGGAGGTTCCCTGTGTGTTCGCCGACCATCTGACCGAGGCACAGAAGAAAGCCTATATCCTCGCGGACAACCGTATGGCGATGGATGCCGGATGGGACGAAGAACTCCTGCGTATCGAGATTGAGTCTTTGCAGGGCGAGGATTTTGATATCGGTCTGACCGGATTTGATGAGAAAGAGCTGGCTGACCTGTTCGCTGGAGAATCTGACGGTGATGTACAGGATGACGACTTTGACTTAAATGCTGCCCTGGAAAAAGCCTCCTTTGTGGAGCGCGGCGACATCTGGACGGTTGGCAGACACCGGCTGATGTGCGGTGATGCCACTTCTTCCGAAGATGTGGCTACACTGATGGATGGCAAAAAAACCAACCTGATTGTGACGGACCCTCCGTATGGCGTCTCCTTTAAATCCTCGGATGGCCTGACCATTCAGAACGATTCCATGAAGGGCGACGACTTCTACACATTTCTGTACAAGTCCTTCCAGAACATGGCTGCCCATATGGAAAAGGGCGGCGCGGCTTATGTGTTCCACGCGGATACGGAGGGGCTGAACTTCCGTAAGGCGTTTGTAGATGCCGGGTTTCATCTCGCCGGGGTGTGTATCTGGGTTAAGAATTCGCTGGTGCTCGGACGCTCTGATTATCAGTGGCAGCATGAGCCGGTGCTTTACGGTTTCTTACAGAATGGAAAGCATCCGTGGTACTCCGACCGCAAGCAGACCACCATCTGGAATTACGACAAGCCGAAGCGGAATGAAAACCATCCGACTTCCAAGCCGCTCGACCTGCTGGGTTACCCAATCAGTAATTCTACACAGGAAAACGCCATCGTCCTGGACACCTTCGGCGGCAGCGGTTCGACCATGATGGCCTGTGAACAGATGAACCGCATCTGCTTTTCGATGGAACTGGATGAGAAGTACGCATCCGTGATCCTCCGGAGATATGTGGAATTGACCGGCGATGCAGAGAATGTGTCAGTGATTCGTGGTGGCGAGCGAATTCCATATTCCGCTCTCGTGAAGAATGTGGAAATGCCAGAAGGGCAATAATAGTGACAAATCCGCTCCTACATTTTTGGTAGTTATTTTCTCCGAATCTGCTTGCTATCTGTGGGCTTCAGAGTGATTAATACACTACCAAAACAAAGAAGGAGGCACAAGCCATGAGGATTAACTACAACGTAGCTGGAGCAAAACGCAAGGAACTTGCACAGGTTATCGCGGGAATTACAGGAGTAAGAGCCGAGTACCAGTACATGCCGACCTGCGCATATGTGATTGACTTCTTTACACTCAGCAAAGACGGTGTGTTGGAGTTCGACGACTGCAGCGATACTGAGATTGTTGAGGAGGTGCTGGAAGGCATCGCCGCTGCTGGGTTTGAGTGCGAAGCGCAGGAGGAGCCGGAACCGGAGGCTGCAGAAGCTACAGAGTATTCTGAGCCGGAGGAGGCTGAGATGGCAGAGGTTTCCGAGCCGGGAACAGTTGATGCTGTTGACGAGAAAGTCAGCGAGGATGCAGTCGATGACGATGCCACAGAGGCAGGAACGAATGAAAACGCGGACGATGCCGGGGACGTTGACCAGAAGGACGCAGACGAGGCTGTGGAACAGCCGACCGAATACGGGGACAGTGCGCAAGAGAATACCTCGGAAGAACCTGAAACGGCTGAAACGGACATAGTCTCTGGTTCAACCTGGCTTACGATTTCTTTTCCGCTCGACAAGGTTGAAGTCGGAAAGTTGACCCGGCTCCTCGAAGCCAAGGGCAGCCTGATTAAGAAGGCGCTCGGAGTTGACAGCCTTCCAATTGAAATCGGCGAGGATACCATTTCCTTTCCCTGGTTTCAGGAGCTTCCGGATGCCGATGCATCCACTGCCTACACCCACTTCATTTCCGCCCTCTGCAAGATGAGTAAGGAACAGAAACGGGTAACAGCGACTGAGAAGGAAGTCGACAACGAGAAGTACGCATTCCGCTGCTTCCTGCTCCGCCTTGGATTTATCGGCGAGGAGTATAAGAGCGACCGCAAGATTTTACTGAAGAACCTGACCGGCTCCTCCGCTTTTAAGAGCGGAGCAAGGAAGGAGGCGGCAGCAGATGAAGCCTGAATGGACTGGAAAGATACAGCTTATGATGATTATTGCGGCGGTGGTTATCGCTGCCGCAGTCATCCTCTACGGTGACGAAATTGCCGCATGGATTTCGAAGGAATTTATGACGGAGACACACTCGCAGCTTCGCGAGCTGCTCGGATAGGAGGCACACATGAAATTTCCAGACAGAAAGCTGGTCGAGAAGGTCAGAAAAGAATACCCTGCCGGATGCCGGGTGGAGCTGGTGCGGATGGACGATGTCCAGGCACCTCCCATCGGTACGAAGGGAACCGTGTATGCGGTTGATGATGCCGGGGATCTCTGTATTCATTGGGACAATGGATGCGGATTAAAGGCTGTTTATGGTGAGGATATCGTGAAGAAAATCAGTGGCTGAGGAAATGTAAAATACACAATTTCTGGTGCAAATCTTTGTGTAAATTATGCCGCGAAAGAACTTGCTATTACTTCCGTTTAGAGTGATTAATACACTACCGAAAGGGAAAACAACCACACACGGAGGTACATACATGAACAGCAGAACAGCATTACAGATTGAAGCCATGAAGCAGCAGACCATCGGAGTCGAGGTCGAGATGAACCGCATCACAAGGGAAAAGGCCGCAAGGCTCGCCGCTAAGTTCTTCGGAACCGGCAGGTTCGAGGACACCCACAGGCGCAACGGGTACTGCACCTGGAGCGCATGGGATGCGGACGGACGCGAATGGAAATTCCAGCGCGACGTCAGCATTAACGGACCGGAAAGCGAAAAATGCGAGATGGTCACCCCAATCCTCCACTACAGCGATATGGAGCTTTTGCAGGAGCTTATCCGCCAGCTCAGACACGCCGGAGCCAAGAGCGACGCTTCCAGAGGCTGCGGAGTCCACATCCACATCGGAGCGCAGGGCCACACGGCACAGACATTAAGGAACCTCGCCAACATCATGGCAAGCCACGAGGAGCTTATCGCGGATGCCTTAAACCTGAACCACTACCGCATGAGCCGCTACTGCCGCACGGTTGACCCGCGCTTCATCGAGCAGGTCAACAGCAGGAAGCCAAAAACGATGGCGGAGCTTGCGGACATCTGGTACGGCAGCCAGAACGCCACCTGCGGCAGAGACCACCATTACAACGACAGCCGCTACCACATGCTCAACCTCCACGCGACCTTCACAAAAGGCACGATCGAGTTCCGGCTTTTCCAATTTGACGAGCCGACAGCCGAGCGGCGCGGCGGCCTCCACGCGGGCCAGCTGAAGAGCTTCATCCAGCTTTGCCTGGCACTCAGCCAGATGGCAAAAACGGTGAAGACGGCCAGCGCAAAGCCGCAGCAGACGGAAAACCCCAAATACGCGATGCGCACCTGGCTCCTCCGCCTTGGCTTCATCGGAGACGAATTCGCAACCGCAAGAGACCTGCTCACCAGAAGGCTTGCCGGAGACGCAGCCTTCAGAAACGGCAGAGTCGCCTAAACTGCAGGAGCCAGCCTCCTGCCACCTCCCCGACCGCTACGGCGGTCTTAAGGTGGTAGAAGGGTGTTTCTCGCCTACCGGCTCGGTCGGTGCTTCTGCTTCGCAGAGGCTGCCACTGGCAGCCCGCACCCTTCGAGTAAATTTGAAAGGATGAAACTGATTATGAAGAAAGACGAATTTGAAAAGCGTGTGTGTCCGAAATGCGGCAAAACCTATGCTTGTGCTCCAGCGCTCTCGCGAGAGGATAACAAAACTCTTATTTGCCCTGATTGTGGGACGAGGGAGGCCCTCGCCAGTATCGGTGTGGATAAAGCCGAGCAGGAACAGATTTTGAACACTATTCATCAATACACGGATGGGCAGTGATTTTATGAGAATTTTGTGGATTTGCACATCATAGACTTCCTTTTTCAGACTCCCTGTGGTATATTTACAGGGATGCTAAAAGGATTCTCCTTGAAGACGTAATAGCCCCTAAGGAGCCAAAAACTATTTTAAGGAGATGTCGACCATGAAAAAATGCAAGATTACTGTTTTGAAACGGGAATTCTATCCGGAGTTGGCAAAGGAATACATACCTTTTCCAGATTTTGCACCCTGTGAAATGATGAAGGAAGGCGATGTTTTTATCACTTCCGGTCCGTTTGGAAATGAATGTCCCAAAAACTTCTGCGCAATGGCGTGGCAGGCGATTTGTCTGCAGGCCACTACTCTTGCCGGAGGTGGGAAGGTATTCGGTCATGATTTGGTGCATATTGCCTGCTGCAATGATGGCGTCAGACCGGTCATTTTCAAGCTGGAAGCATATGAGGACGATGAACAGCCAGTTTTTTAACTGCTATTCCATCAAGTAGATTCAGATTTTTAAGAGCGACTATTATGGCCGCTCTTTTTTCATGCCCGTTTGGAGGTGGCACATGTGGCAATGCGAAAATTAAGAAAATACAGCCCAACGAAATTTAAGGCAAAGGACTCTGTATATGATAAGGATGCCGCCGATTACGCGGTGAGCTTTATCGAATGCCTCTGCCATACGAAGGGCACCTGGGCGGGAAAACCCTTTGAACTCATCGACTGGCAGGAACAGATACTAAAAAGCAACCTTTTCAGTTGGCTGAAGTGAAAAAGTAAATTCCACTCCGAAAACCCCAAAAAATCGCATGGAAA
>JAJPXX010000025.1 GCA_021205225.1 Lachnospiraceae bacterium | reverse complement strand
TCATTATACTATGATTCGATAAAATGAGACAGCCACAGACACGGAGGATAAGGATGATACCCTTTGAGAAAAAAGCAGAGCAGGCAGCGCCGATAATTCTCGGATTCTTGCAGGAAAAGGCCATCGCATCCGATCCGGAGCACGCGGGGGCATATGATCTTTCTCATTTTAAAGAAGCGTCTTGTAATGTCGTGCTGCCACATGATTCTGACCATGCTCTTTGGGAATATGAAGACGGTTTATTCTATTGCGCAGAAGCCCTTGCTTTATGCTTTACAGTGGATTCAGACGCGCTGCAGAAAAGGTTTCGTCAGCTTTGCCTGGAGACATTTTCACGGAAATATGGGGCAAGCAGTTCCAAAGCTGGAATATGTTCCTTTGGCGGCGGACCCGGTGCAGGCCGCGGCAAGGATGCAGGAACGGATTCTTCCGATGTCGCACTCTCCCGCCGGGATGGAACGGATTACCGTCGGCTTCTGCGCAGGTATTGTGTACCGCGCGAAGAAGTGGTTGCGGATCTGGATTCCTTTGATTACATTCCTTATATGTATGGGCAAAATATGTCTTCCAGACTGTGCCTGATCGATCCATTAGAATACAGTGAAGTGAACCGGCTGGATGAGCTGGCGATTGCGATCGACACCTCCGGCTCCTGTTCCGGGGAACTTGTTACGCATTTTCTGGAGGAAACGTGGAGTATTTTGAGGCAAAGAGAAAACTTCTTCTCCCGGATGAGGCTCCACCTGATCCAGTGTGATTCAATGATTCAGGAGTATCGGCTTTTTACAAGTGTTGAGGAATGGGAATCATCACTCGGAACTCTTAAAATCCAGGGCAACGGGAATACGGACTTTCGCCCTGTTTTTGAGCTGTTGGATGATCTGATAGCGAAAAAGGAAATCCGCACGCTGCGGGCACTTTTATATTTTACCGATGGGGACGGTATTTATCCTCAGAAAGTACCGGCATATGAAACGGCTTTCGTTTTTGTGAATCAGGAATCGGTAAAGGGAAAGGTGCCTGCATGGGCACAGCAAATCATACTTGACTGAAAACCACAGGGAGGTATCGCTTTGAATATCCAAAAAGCACGAGAGGAAATCATTCGAACAATACATGCTTACACAGCACAGAAGGAAGACGGAACGTACATGATTCCATCTCTGCGGCAGCGCCCGCTGCTTTTGATTGGGCCTCCCGGTATCGGGAAAACCGCGGTTATGGAGCAGGCGGCCCGGATATGCCAGGTCGGCTTTGTTTCCTATACGATGACACACCACACCCGGCAGAGCGCTCTTGGGCTTCCTTATATCGAACACCGCAGCTTTGGCGGGGAGGAATACGCAGTAACAGAATATACGATGAGTGAAATCATTGCCAGCGTATACCGCTGTATGGAGGAGACCGGCGTCCATAACGGACTCCTGTTTCTTGATGAAATCAACTGCGTCTCAGAGACGCTTGCTCCCGCAATCCTACAGTTTTTGCAGAACAAAACTTTTGGAAGCCATCGCCTGCCCGATGGATGGATTCTGGCTGCCGCGGGGAATCCGCCGGAATACAACAAATCGGTTCATGAATTTGATATCGCGACGCTGGACCGTCTGAAATACATTTCGGTAGAGGCAGATTATAGCGCCTGGCGTTCCTATGCGATTGGGGAAGCAATTCACGGCGCGATCCTTGCTTATCTGGATACACACCCGGATCAGTTCTATCTTTTGAAGCAGACTTACGCCAGCCGCGCTTTTGCCACTGCCCGCGGCTGGGAGGATCTTTCCTGTATGCTGAAAGAATATGAAGAGCTGAATTATCCGGTTGAGGCAGAATTGATCATCCAGTATCTGCAGGATACAGAACTCGCGGGAGAATTTGCACTCTTCTATCGTTTATATTATTCCAGAGAACAGCATCTGCCTGTAGCGCAGATGCTTGCCGGAGAAAAGGCGGCTATGTCAGCCTGCCAGACTCTGTTCCGCGAAGATTCTTTTGAGGAACAGCTCTATCTGGTTCATCTGATACTCTCCTGCATCAACGGAAAGCTGAACGAATGGAAAAAAAGCTGTCAGCAGATGACGCGTTTTTCAGATGCAGTCGATCGGCTGGTACGTTTTCAAAAACAGAATCATCAGTTTCAGACTACAGCATCTGTCGTCCATGCTTTTCTTGAAAAAGAGCGTGGCATCCTGAAAGTACGCCGGGATCATGGGCTCTCACCTGACTCCGAGCTGGAAGAAATGCGGCAGGCGCTTCTTGAGGTGCAGAAAATGGGATATCATCTGCGTGAAACGGAAGGAAAAAGCTGTCTGTGCCAGGCCGCTGTAGAGGTTCTGCAGCAAAAGGAAGCTGCCTGTGAGGAAGCCGCGAATGATATTTTAAAAATGCTGGAATGTGCAATCCGGACCATGGATTCGGAACTTATCAGACCGGTGTTTACCGGAAATTCTGTGGATGAACAATCATCAAACCACCTTGAAAAAATCCCGAATCATACGGGGAAAAACGCTGCCCTCGTTCTCTTTTTATCCTCGCTTCAGCAGAACCCGGCTGCCGGAATTTTTTTCAAACGATATCCGGATAATTCCTGTACACCGTATTGGGAGCGGCTGGATTTCTCAGCAAGGGAAAAAGCGCTGAAAGAGTTTCTTACAGGTTTAAACTGAAAGACCCGGTTGATGCTTTTATTTCTTCTCTTCATCCTGCTCCAGCAGCCGAAAGGAAAGCTCCAGATAAAAAACCTCTTCCGCATCCTCCAGATCTGAATGCAGGATTTCTTTTATCTTATCCAGACGGTACAGGAAGGTGCTTCTGTGGATAAACAGCTCCTTTGCCGTCTGTGTCGCATTCAGGTGCTGGTCGAGGTAAGTCCTCAGTGTCAGCATATATTCGGTGTGATTTTTTTCATCCTGCTCTTTCAGGCGTAAAAGTCCTTTATGGCAGATCATGTTTGCCGGGAGTCTTTTGGTCGCCTGCTCGATGATATAAGGCAGCGCTACCTGATCGAAATAATGAATCCACAGATAGGGCTTTTTGCGGCTGCCCACATCCAAAGCCGTACGCGCCTGCACATACTGGCGCCGCAGATTCATATGTCCCTGCATGGTTCTGCTGTACCCGGCTTTCAGATAGCTGTCGCGAATAAAATAAACCAGCTTTGCGGCCACTTCCTCCTCATCCATGCCAAGTCGTGTCAAATCAAAAAAACTGACCACCTCATCACGATACAGAAAGCTTACGGAATCCCTGAACAGCTTTTGAATATAATGACAGATCGCTCCCGTTGAAAGCTGTTTTTGATTCAGATAAGTGATCTGCAAAATAAGACAAAGGTACTCGTCTCCACTGCTCCATCCGGCCGCGGTGAGCCTGCGGCCGATCTGTACATAATCTGCAGTTCGATCCGTCAGGATGCTCTGGAAGATCGTTTCCAGGGTTCCTTTCATAGAAGCAGGCATTTCACGGGAAAGCTGATATTCGAGATGCCCGGCCAGCGTTTCCAGAATACAGATACATCCCGGCGTGACCGGATTATCGCATTCTGTCAGCACCAGACGGTGGGTTGGTCGGCCATTTACAAACAGGTTTCGGTTCACGGTACGATAACCGCTGATATAACCCGGATACAATTCTGTGTGCTTCGCCTGTGCGATCTTCTGGTATGCCGCGTCCTGCAGCAGGGCATTCATATACTCTACATTGACCCCATCCTCTGCAAACAGTCTCGCGCGCTCAGGCAGCTTCTCCATGGCAGCTTCTGCGATCAAAGAAAAATCAGCGCCCATAACCATCAGCGGATTTCCAAGGAATCCGACGCTTACTTCCAGAACCTTTTCAATTGCGTCATCTCCGGCCAGCAGGCTGATGATAGAGTCTTCCCATTCATCGCAAAGGTCAAACACCGCTTGAATATCGTTCAGGACAGCAGCTGTGTCGTTTGCTGCTATGCATACATACGCGTCACCCGGTCTGTTCTCTTCCGCGGTCCACATGAAATTATCAGCAGAATGATTCTCTGCTTTGCTATTATTATTCGCAGTTTCCCTCAGACAAAATATCAAAAACATTTTATCCGTTAAAGCTGCGTTTGCGATATCCTTTGCTTCCTGCTCTGACGTAACCGGCATCACACACACGTGCCCCGGCCACTTATTGCCATCAGTGTCCAGACAAAGATAAGGACGCAGATAACTGTCCCTGCCAGACAAACCCACATATCCGATCATTCTATATTTCTTTAAAATTTGTTCATAAAGCCATACCGATGAAATTTTCACTTGCTTTTCCTCACACAAGTAAACCGTCCCGATACCATGGATGATAAAACGCCAACTGTTAAAAGAATTAAGCGACAACAGCCACCGCATTCTCTTTTATCTGATTGATTGTAGCTACCAGCGCAGTTCTGGTTTTCGCATCAAAAAGCTTTGTGAAGCTCAACGGCTTGTCAAACGGTGGCTTTGTCAGCTCGGCAACGTTTTCCATATATCCGTTCTGCTCAATATGATTAATAATCTTATATACAAAAGCAATCTGCCTTTGGTTCAAAGATTCATCGTTGATGAAAGCAGAAAACGCCTGCATGGCTGCATCATGATCCATTTTCGCAATTTTACGGATCAGCAGACCAAAAGGTGTGTCTCCATATTCCCGCTGATAATCCTCTCTGCTTCCCAATTCGCTTGTAAGTACACGCTGTAACTCCTGATAATCGCCGTCGGAGAGCCGGATATTATGTGTCAGCTTATAGATAGCCATTGTATTGCCATGTTCCATGACGTAACGGTTAACCTTTTTCCTGTAATCCTCAAAATCATAGGCTGCTTCGAGAGGATTCCCTTCCTGCTGGTCAATCACTGGATCAGTGAGCCTTGTTATAATCGGATTGTGCGGGTCATTATTGTCCAGGAACTTTATCAGGTCACGCAGTTCTTTCCGAGCTTTTTCAAACTGCAGCAGATCATTTGCATCCCAAAAAGCATCTGTCTGCACTTCTTTTAGAACCGAAAGCTTCACTTTCACCTGCGGAATTGTGGATTTGTGTTCCAGCAAAGCAGCAATGTCACAGAGCTGGTTTCTCGCATGTTTCAAGGACGGCATCTGTTCAACAGAGGCAAGCATCAATCCATACATAAAATTATCAAAGCGCAACGCCAGTTCATCATTATCGTCCAAATGAATCACTGGAGCAATATGCTGTAGTAATTCGCCTTTGTCATTTTCGCTGATGCAATCGAACGCTATTGTTTTTTTATACTTTTCTACATATTCCCGCCGCAGGCGTACCTCTACCAGATCCTCTGATAGTTGCCGTACCTGATTCTGACATTCGGATACGATTTCACCTCTCCAGCCCTGAAACTCCAGATCGGAAAATGCAGCCTCCTGTAAAGCTGACGCCAGTTTGATTTGTTTTCCTAAAATCGCCTCTGACAAGTATTTAGTCTCTCTTGTCTAGTACCCTTCCTTATACTCCCGGAAATATTCAAAATTCCCACAGTAGTCAAAAATAAGAAATCGTCTTTTGTCTATGTACTCGCCATCCATCTGGTCCAGACACGTCAATTCTTTACACAGACGGGTTCCTCGGCCAATCATCTGCCAGAATTTTGCCTTCGACCGAACCTTTTTGAAGAATACAAGGTTCACACACTCCGGCACATCAATGCCAGTATCCATCATATCAACTGAAACGACAATATGCGGTTCTTTATCAGCGACCTTGAAATCGTCAATGATCGTCTGTGCATATGTGTCGTCACAAATCACTCTCTGCGCAAACTTACCCTTATACTTGGGGTAAAGCTTATTGAAGCGTTCCAGAATGAACTCCGCATGACGCTTGTTTTGAGCGAATATAATGGTCTTGCCAATTCGTTCACCGCCGGCAACTTTAATTCCTCTTTCCATCAAATCCTGCAGAACAATATCAACAGTAGTTTCATTGAATACAAATTTATTTAACTGCGCAGATGGAATGAAATCCGGCATCATTCCATCTTCAATAAAGTCATCCTCATAACGCTCTTTATCTTCTTCTGACAAATCATCATAGGTAATGCCGTCATCAAGGAATTTAGTTTTGACCTCATAGTTATAATACGGAACCAGCACATGATCCTTTTCTACCGCAGTTTCATAATCATACGCATAAGTCGGCACACCATGTTCCATTTCGAAAAAGTCATATGTGTTACGGTCTACATCTGTTTTCGGGGTTGCTGTCAGTCCAACCATAATTGCGTCAAAATATTCAAAAATCGCACGATATTTTTTGAAAATACTCCTATGGCTTTCATCTATTATGATCAAATCAAAATGTTCTGGCGTAAACTGCGGGATACCGTCTGCCGTTTTCGTCTGGTCAATCGCGTTCAGCATAGTTGGATAAGTAGAAAACACAATGCGGGCATTACTATCATCTTTATTGGAACACAGATTGCACAGGGACATCTCCGGCAGATAATTTTTAAAATCATCTTTTGCCTGCTTCACTAGCGCAGTACGATCCGCAAGAAACAGAATATTCGTAACATAACCAGCACGGCTCAAAACATCCGTAAGGCTCGCCGCCGTCCTAGTTTTTCCTGTTCCAGTAGCCATTACCAGCAAGTGTTTGCGAAAGCCAGACTCAATCTGCTCACATACCGCTCGAATCGCTTCTTTCTGGTAATAGCGGTCTGTAATCCGATCATCAATCGGAATCGACATCAAATCTCTATGCTCCATCCGCCGATTAATCAGTTTCTGCAAACCATCCCTGCTAAAAATACAACTTACTTTTCGCTGTATACTGGTCTGATCATCCCAATAATAAGTGTCAAAACCATTGGTCGTAAACATAACCGGGCGCCTGCCGAATTTCTTTTCCAGGCAATCCGCATATAACATTGCCTGTTTCCGTCCGGTGTTCGGGTCTTTACTGGTTCGCTTTGCTTCTACCACAGCTAAAGGTAAGCCATCTTTCCCAAATAACACATAATCAGCATACCCTTTCTGTCCGATAACACCAGCCATATCGTCAACCGGATATTCCTCCTGCACATCTGCGTCGGTACCAGCAAACTTCCACCCCATCTGCTTCATGTCCACATCAATATATATTTTTCTGGTTTTAAATTCCGACAAATCCTCTGCAGTAAATGTACGATCCTGCTTATGCTGTTCTTTGGCACTTGTATACTGCTCTGACATTTTCTCGATCTGCCTACGTAATTTTTCAATTTCCGCTTCCTTTTCATCAAGCAGACTCTCTTGTTCCTTGATTTTCTTCGTGTCAACTACAACTTGTTCTTTCGGAACCTGCAACTCATCAAATTTGCGCTCTATGTAGTCACTGCCATAGCAATAATCCACCCATTGAATAAACTCAAACAATGCACGTAAAGAAGCCAGAGCATCCGTTGCCTGCACATTTCGCTCTGTATGCACCGCCAGGTTCCCAAGCTTGATAATATAGGGAAGTTTTCCCCAGGTGTTATAGTCCACTGCAAAGCGGAATGTCTGCTCATGAATCAGAGACTGGAGGTTATCTTTATAGGGCATCTGCATTGTATTATCCGCAGAATATACCCACTTCACAGCCAATTCAAGCGCCTTTCTGCATCCGACCGCGCACATAGCAGGAGATGTGACGTATACCTTTTCCGCTTCAATCGCAGCGGACGCAAAAAGTACGTATTCTTTTTTCTCTTTTAGAAATTCAAAGTTTGACATAGCATCCTCTCCTGTCTATATTTATTTGCTGTCATACAGCAGATGTCGATACACAAATGGCTAAGATATTTCGATTTGTCGGTCGCCTGCACGAAAGCGGCGAACTGATTCTGCAACTTTATTTCTGGCAGTAGAACTGGCATAACGCGAAGTTGTTTCATGTTAATGCTTGCTATGCCTGTTGTCTGTTTCGCACATCCAAGGAAATACTGCTTCGCTTTTTGATGTTGTAAATATTCCTCCAAATACTGTGGAAGAAGACGATTTCTATTCACGCGAACACGAAAAATGTGATTCTGATGAATACAATTTTCTGGTGGTGCGCTTATAATTGCACCCCGTCCCAACTTATCTGGATCACCACCTTCTGTCATAAGAACATCCAAAGGTTGCAAGCAATACTGTTCGATCTCATCCTTAGTTGCTCTGATTGTTTTAACGGTACTCCAATCAATATATCCTGCCTTCACATTTGAAACAGCCATATAGGGAACCTCAAATAGCTCTGCACCATTCGTCTTCCTGCCCTTTGTTATTCCGGAAACAATATCTGAAACATCTGAAAGCAATACAGTAGGAAGTCCTAACGGATTATTTACTGAATCTCCAAACATCTCGATAAACCGGGACCGGACGAGTTTATCAAGTTCAACCTGTTGTTCCTTTCTAAGTGCTATAGTAGCATCAATTTTCTCAAAAATCCCTGCAATCCTATCCTGTTCTACTAGGTCTGGTACTTTTACTAACTCCTTCTGATAATCTTTAAAGTATATATGCGGAATAGTAGCACCGCTAAAATACTTTGACAAATTCATTGCCGTTATTGCATAGTATAAATATCTCGTTGAAATTTCGGAGTCGGAATTCGGTATTAAATATTGCAAAGTGCCTATCACTGATGACTTCGCCGGAAGAAGCATTGTACGTCCTATCCCTGCTCCATCTTTAACAACAGCTATATACTCCCGTTCCTGATGATAAAAATCTATATTCTTGATAAAACCACTAGCGCCATAAATTGGATAACAGCCATCGTTACCGTCTAAATCTTTCAGTGCAATATTTGATGAGCCACGTTTACAAACATCGCCGAGATGTATCTTTCTCATACCATCACCTCCCCTAGAAACCGGGAGAGGATTATTAAGCTATATATTTTTTGTGGCTATTCTTTACATTATTCTGATCCACCATAGCATATTGCATCGTAGTATCAATTTTAGCGTGTCCGAGGAGCTTTTGTACCTGTTCAACAGGCATTCCCTTATCAATTGCCCTTGTTGCCAATGTTCTGCGGAACTTGTGAGGATGTACCTTCGGTATCCCAAGTTTTCTTCCAAGCTGTCTCAGCCGAATTTCAACACCACTTATTTCCAGTCTCGCATACGGTTTCTGTAGCGACACGAAAAGTGCCGGATTATTGTCTGACCGGCTTTCAAGATAATTCTTAAGATGAATCTTCGTTCGTGCATCAAAGTACACCGGGCGTTCTTTGCTCCCTTTTCCGAAAACCACGCATTCCCTGTTTTCAAAATCAATGTCTACAATATTCAGCTTTACTAATTCTCCCACACGCATACCTGTTGAAGCCAGCATATCAATGATTGCCAAATCACGAATATTACTGCATTGATCACGCATAATTTCTAGCGATTCATCACTGTACGTTTCTTTAACTGTTTTAGCTGTACGAATCTTATGAATACGTCTCATTGGACTCTTTAAAATATAATTTTCTTCTTCCAACCACGAGAAAAAGCTGGACAAGACCCGGCGTATATTATCAATGTTGCTTTTGCTACACTGTCTATTCTTCTGATATTCAGAAAGATAATTGCGAAGATCATCTGTCTGCATATGGGTCACATGAATATCTATCGTCAGAAACATCTTGGCAATCGTAGTCTCGTAATAATGCATTGTCTTCTCGCTACAGCCTTCTACGCATTTTGCCGACAAGAATAATTCAAGCAATTCATTATTAGATTTTTCTGCAATTTCATATTTTTCTTCAGACTCAACAATTGTAACATTCCATAAATAATGATGGAGAACATCCTGCAACTGCTCCAGTTGCGCATTGTCAAGATAAGGGAGCATTTTTCTGGTAATTTCTGTGATGATTTCTTCGTTCATGATAGTACAGTCCTTTCTGTACCGTATCATCCTGCGCCCCATTCATTATCCAAAATATTTCTGCATCAGCGTTTTTCGATGGCATACACGAAAGCAACGAAACAGTTTTAACGTTTATCATCAGGAATATACACCTCAATCTGCTTCAATTTTCAGAATCCACCGTTATAATACGCTCTCGTAATATAATAGGATGGTTCATAGAATGCTCCGCATGTATAGTTATCCAGGGTTTCACATAATTCATCATTATACACCCGAATGAGGCCATCCACATAGTTCTCTTCTGACCCTAATGTCTGTAAGATCAGCCGCTGATAAACCTTTCCCATTTGTGTGGGCGTTGGGATAATTTTAGCCAGTTCTCCATCTACGTCAAGAGCATCAAAGTTCCCAGATTGTAACTCATATTCCTCTATCCATTCATCTTCAATTTCCAGCGGATTCTCACAATGCAGAACATTCGCCACACTGATCAGCCGCATCCATTCCAACCGGTCAATCCCGTTTACAACGTAACGATCCCTCTGATGAAGCCTGCGCGCAACTCTTTCTATCATATAACATAAAAAATACAGGTCGTCCTCAGTTACCTCTTCATCTTCGAAATATATATTTGTCATAGAAGATAACTCCTTTCATACGTCAGAGTCTGCAACGCTTTTTTTGTACAAAAAACGATCTGATGAGTGGGATACTTGAATTTTACCAGGACCCAAAAAGCCTCTCTGCTGATATTCCCATTCATAAAATCTTCGATATAATCCCAGATCGTATCATCAGCCATTGGTCCTTCTACAATATCAAAGGAATGCTCAATTCCACGCCTGCAATCAACAATGAAGTCCAGCCATTTTTCCGTCATTTCCGAAAATTGTATTATCTCAAGATCGTTATTTTCTGTGTAATCATAGATATTCACTACATGGTTTTTCTTTTTGGCCAGAGCCCATCTGCGAGCCTGCCGCTCTAGACTCGTGCAGTAAAAACCATAGCCGAAATCTTTATAGTGACCATTCGTTAAAATCTCCGGCCGTTCTACGCACATATGACTTCCGTGATATAATTTCATATGTTTCATTGTCCTTTCATCCAAAATATTGTTGCATCAATGATTTTTTCAGAATTTCCAGTTCATTAAGGCTTTTCTGTATTGCCAGTTTCGATTTGTCGGTCGCCTGCACGAAAGCGGCGAACTGATTCTGCAACTTTATTTCTGGCAGTAGAACTGGCATAACGCGAAGTTGTTTCATGTTAATGCTTGCTATGCCTGTTGTCTGTTTCGCACATCCAAGGAAATACTGCTTCGCTTTTTGATGTTGTAAATATTCCTCCAAATACTGTGGAAGAAGACGATTTCTATTCACGCGAACACGAAAAATGTGATTCTGATGAATACAATTTTCTGGTGGTGCGCTTATAATTGCACCCCGTCCCAACTTATCTGGATCACCACCTTCTGTCATAAGAACATCCAAAGGTTGCAAGCAATACTGTTCGATCTCATCCTTAGTTGCTCTGATTGTTTTAACGGTACTCCAATCAATATATCCTGCCTTCACATTTGAAACAGCCATATAGGGAACCTCAAATAGCTCTGCACCATTCGTCTTCCTGCCCTTTGTTATTCCGGAAACAATATCTGAAACATCTGAAAGCAATACAGTAGGAAGTCCTAACGGATTATTTACTGAATCTCCAAACATCTCGATAAACCGGGATCTGACGAGTTGATCTATCCAGGACATTTCAGTATTGTATTGCTCAATTAACAGGTCGATTTTCTCTAAAAGCACAACTATTTTGTCTTGTACTGCTCTCGAATATGTTCTTATCTCTAAGTCCTTTACTACTTTGAAATGCCTGCTATACCCCAGATTTGGAATTCTTGCAGCCTGCAACGCATAATAAAGATATTTTGGATTGTCTTCTGCTTTTGCCGGACGTAGTATTTTTACTCCATCCGCTCCAATAAAAAATGGTTCCGTAATGTATTTAACCGCACGAGTGTGATCTCCAAAGATTATCGCTGGAACGTTCGTAAACAGTCCTTCATCGTTATCCCATCTGCCGGCAATATTTTGTCTTCCCTGATCAATAACAGGATATTTTCCTTCTTCAAGATACTGATCTTGCGGTATTTTCGTCCCTTCTTTTGTGACATCAACATAAAACTCGGCAAATTTCCCTGTATTAATCATGTTGCCACCTCCTCGGAGTATACTTGATCAGTACATAACCAGATCCCCATATCACCATCCCTCCATCAGCAGCTTTACCGTCCCCCTCAGATGTTCGCTGAAATCATCCAGATCATCCACCGTAATAGTACCTTCCCGCATCAGATCAAGAATATTGTAAAGCATCTCAGAGCGGCACATTTCCATAACCACACTTTTGCGGCGTTTGTCCGCTTTGATCCGCTTATCCAGTTCCCAGAATTTATCGGATGCGGCTCCATCTCCTGATAGCATCTCCACGTATTCTTTTACAAGCTTTTCCATGTAGGCTTCCTGCCATTCTGGAACTTTTTCTCTGAAAAGCGCCCAGTCTCGTTTGGTAATTCCATCCTGTGCCATTGTTTTATCTCCTCAATGTCTATGAATCAGCAGTTTGCAATAACTCACCTAACTCATAATTTCCCGGTTTTAAATACAAATGATTCTAAGTCACAGCATCCCTCTTAACTCATTAAGCCCTTTTGTGATCTCTTTTTCCAATTCATCCAGCTTATCCAGAATTTCAGAGGTAGGCGGATATTCTACCGGTACATACTCTGTCTTCTTATACTTATTGATGGACAGATCATATCCATTATCCACAATCTCCTGTTTCGGTACAAAGAAGCTTTGTTCAGTTCGTTCTCTGTTCTTTTCCGTTTCCAGATTATGAAACCGCTGAATGATGTCTGGAATATCATTATCCGAAATCTCTGAACGCTTATCATCCAGACTGAATCCATCGGCTTTCATATCATAGAACCAGATCTGATCCGTTCCGCCTGCTCCAGTTTTGGTAAATACAAGAACTGCCGTGGATACACCCGCATAGGGTTTGAAAACGCCGGATGGCATGGAAATTACCGCACGAAGCTGATGATTCTCAATCAGCTCTTTTCGGATCGCTTTATGCGCTGCTGATGATCCAAACAGGACGCCGTCCGGAACGATGCAGGCACAGCGGCCGCCTTTCTTCATAATACGGAGGAACAGCGCCAGAAACAGCAGTTCCGTTTTCTTTGTATTTGTGACTGCTTTCAGATTGTCATGAATGCTTTCGGCATCAATAGTTCCTTTGAATGGAGGATTGGCAAGGCAAACGGTAAACTTATCAGAAATCTGATTCTGTTTTGATACGCTGTCTTTATAGTCCACATCCGGATTGCTGATGGAATGCAGCATCAAATTCATTGCCGAAATGCGGAGCATGGTTCGATCTATATCATATCCAGTAAATAATTCTCCTGAAAAATGTTCCCACTGTTCCGCAGTCATGGTATCCTCATAATTTTTTCGTATATATTCCGCAGCAGAAACGAGGAACCCGGCGGTGCCGCAAGCCGGATCACAAATAATATCATCAGGGGTTGGCTGAATCAATTCTACCATCATATCCCGAATATGCTTTGGAGTCCGGAACTGACCGTTCTGGCCGGCTGTTGCCAGTTTTCCCAGCATATATTCATATAAATCGCCCTGCATATCCAGATCTGCAATATCATGTTCATACAGGTCATCCAGTCCGGTAATGATCTTCTGCAAAATCTGTGGTGTCGGAATCAGGAACATAGCATCACTCATGTATCGCGCAAATGCCGTATTATTGCTGTTCGTACTGTTCGGGTCATCCTCAGTTTCAATCAGCTCTCCCTGCTCGGTAAAATCTGGCAGACGTCCATATTTCAGGTTTTTGATTGCAGGAAATACACGCTGTGAAATTACATCGTAAATCTGTCTCGGATCATTGTTTTTGAATTTGCTCCAGCGCATGGATTGACCAATCGCGGACTGCGGGAAAATTTTAGCCATTTTTTCTCCGGTCATATTCTCAAATTCCTCAGTCTCCAGTTCCTTTTCATCAAGAGAACGTATAAACATCAGGTATGTCAGCTGTTCAATCACTGTCAGTGGATTCGTAATCCCTCCCGCCCAAATGTCTGTCCATATTTTGTCAATTTTATTTTTGATTATTCCTGTAATCATTTTCTCATCTCCTGATGGTTTGTCAGCCATCTAACAGTACGCATTGATCGCGTATCAAATTCAGAAGCCTTGCAACTCCAATCTCTGTCAAATCATTCATTGCCATAGTATAAGCCTTTTCTTGTCTGACATCAACAAATTTGGCCAATGCGGTTTAGACAATAAATGTCTTCGCGACCTCCGCTGCCTCTACACAGTTTTCCGTGTACGCGTCCGCACCCATGTCCTCGGCAAGCTGCTTTGTCACCGCGCCGCCGCCCACCATGATCTTATACTTTTTTTCCGGATCGTTGCGCCGCAACACCTTTATCACCTGTTCCATTTCCGGCAAAGAAGTGCTTAGCAGAGAAGAGATGCACACGATCTGCACATCCGGATTTTCACGGACGGCTTTCAGGAACTGTTTTTCTGAGATATCCACGCCAAGGTCTATGACTTTGAATCCCGCACTGCGGAACATCAGCGCAACCAGGTTTTTCCCGATGTCATGGAGGTCGCCTTCGACGGTGCCAACAATCACGGTGCCGATGTTTTGCTCCTCAAATGAAGCGTCATTTTTTTCAATCAGCGTGAAACCGGAACGGACGCAGCGGGCTGCCGCGAGAATGGAGGGAATATCTGCCTCCTGCTCCTTATAGCGCTCTCCCATCGTGCGCATCGCCGACATCATGGCTTCCTCCACAATACGCATGGAGTCAACCTGCTGTTCCAGGGCTACCGATACCAGCTTTTCCGTCTCTTTTGGATGTCCGGCTTCTATGGATTGCCGCAATTCTTCTAATACTGTCATAAATATCCCCCAATACCAATATGTCAGCAACAGAATCTTTCGCTTCTGATTGTTCCGTCTTCACCATTTCTCAGATTAACATAATATTCTTATGTTAATAAATAACAGCTTGTGTAGGCAATCGTACAGGAACCGTAATAATAGTCCAGATGATTGGCCTGACAGACCTGTGTGACCAGCATACCATACGCTTCCATCGAAGAGAAGGCTTCATTTGGAAAACGGCAGGGCTGATCCGGGTAGGTGCATGTTTTGCACTTCGTGCAGCAGCCCGCACCAATCGCAAGCATTCCCGGATACTGTTCCCGCAGCGTTTTCTCAAAAGCGTAAAAGGTCTCCTTGTGACGCTGCTCTGTTTCCATCATAGCTTCCCCGTCTAGCTCGTCCTCCAGCTCTCCGACAGTCTGTACGATGATTCCCTCATGGTACCGTCCGATCTTTTCACGGCACTGTTCCAGGGATCCGCATCCAGGCGGGCAGCTCCAGCATTTTCCGTACATATGACAGGTATTCGCCTCACACATCTGGCGTACTTCCTCGCGCAGCTCTAATGTGCCGCAGTCCAGAAACGCAACGTGGGTAAAGCCCTGGGCTTTCCCCTGTCTCTTTAGCTTATCTATATCAATCAATTCAAATCACTCCTGCTTATTTGATTTTTCAGTCTTGTAACTCTTAAGTCATAACGCTTCTTCAAATCCCAGCTGCTCCACAAAACAATCCTGAAATTCTGGAAGCGCCGCCAATTCAATAAAATCTGTACTGCGCGCAAGTGTCTCAGACATTTTCAGTTCCTCCAGGCTAAGAAGCGCCAGCTTTGCTCCTTCTCCAGCCGCATTCCCAATCGACCGTACCCGACCCGCCAGAGAATGTGGAAACATCCCAATCTCACCGACACTTGCCGGATTCATATAATTGCCAAACGCACCGGCAACGCGCACTTCTGTGATATCGTCCTCTGTTATCTGAAGCTCTTCCATCAGAAGCTGGATTCCGGCTGCAATCGCGGCCTTCGCAAGCTGTACCTCTCCTACATCCTTCCGAGTCAGATAGACCCCCTGTCCATTTCCGGAGTCTTCCGGAGGGACAAGCACAAACGTATGGGAATCCGCCTGTCCGCTTTCCAGTCTGCCGTTCTCATCGATCAGCCCCGCACGAAGCAGGCAGGCGACAAGGTCAATCAGGCCGGAGCCGCACAGCCCCACGGCTGGTTCATCACCGATCGTTGTGTATCTCCAGTTTCCTTTCTCATAAAAGACATGATCCACTGCTCCCGCTACCCCGCGCATTCCGCAGGTGATTTTCGCTCCCTCAAATGCGGGACCCGCAGCCGTCGAACAGGCAACTAGCCTTTTACGGTTTCCAAGCACCATTTCGCCATTCGTGCCAATGTCCAGCAAGAGCGTAATGTTATCCTCCTGATCAGGGCGTGTCGCCATCAGGCAGGCACAGGTATCCGCTCCCACATACCCCGCAATCACCGGCAGCATCAGAAGCTGTGCGTTTGAGTGAACGCACAGTCCGTAATCAGCGGCACACAGCGTCAGGCGCGCGTTGATCGCGGGCGTGTATGGCGCGTGAACCAGACTTGCCGGTGAGATGCCGAGAAACAGGTGATGCATACAGGTATTCCCTACAACACTTACCTGAAAAATATCTTCTGTACATACAGATGCTTTTTTCGCAAGGATCTGAAGCATCTCGTTTACTGCTTCACGAATGCACATGCTTAAAATCTCTGTTCCATGTTCCAATGCGTAATTTGCACGCATGATCACGTCCGCTCCATACTGTACCTGCGGATTCAGGCGGCTTTCGACTGCCAGGGTACGGCCGTCCTTCGCGTCCAGAAGATACCCCGCTACTGTGGTTGTCCCGATATCAAAGGCCGCGAAACAAATCCGGCCCGGCTCACGGCGCAGATCCAGAACTCTTCCATCCGTATGAATGGCATACCATTCTGCGGATTCCGCGCGCCTGTCATACAGGGAAGAAGCCAACGCGGGATCAGGGTATATCTGTTCGAACGGTTCATCCTGTGTAAGCTGTTCTGTCATTCGATACCAATCCGAGCGTTTATCTCCGGTCTCTGGCTTTTCAAGCTGTATTTTATGTACCGAAAGTCCCGGATGATACGTCACCGGGCGCAGATAACCTTCCGTCAGTATTGCATACTCTTTCGTCAGCGAAGAGAGTGTGTCTACATAGATATCCGCCGTCACTTTGGTCTGGCAGGCACGCACTGAATTGCCATAAGCTTCGGCTGCGATTGTCTTTTCCGAATCACGAATTTCATACGGCAATACTTTGTTTTTGTGAGCAGATTTTGTTGTATCAATATCCTCACATGGTAAAGTTGTATCGCCGTGAGACACCATATCCGCGATCCGCACCAGACATTTCCCACACTTTCCTGTTCCCCCGCAGGGCGCGTCCGGCTTCAATCCCGCCCGGATCTCCGCCTCCAGCACTGTCATGCCCTCCGGAACGCTGACAATCGTTCCCTCCCTGATAAAAGCAACCTTACACATCGAAGCCCTCTTCTTTCACGAAACTTTAATTGCCATGAATTTTACAGAAAACGACAAGAATCATTCATCGTTTTCTATAATCACTGCACGAATTCTTTACTATTTTAGTGTAACACAAAAAGCGCCGCCCTACAATACACTTTTTACAAAGCAGGACGGTGCTCTCCAATTCTTTAAACTACCGGTAACATACCAACCATATAAGCAACATTATGACAGAAATATCATATCCCCGAATCGTTTACATGCTACGCTTCAAGCCATTTTATTTCTGTCTTTGTAAATGTGGTCAACAATAAATCATGCCGCTGCCAGTCTCTTCGCAAGGGACGCCGCGCTTGCCGCATCTTCTGAGTAGCCGTCCGCACCAATTTCGTCCGCAAATTCCTGCGTGATCGGCGCGCCGCCTACCATCACCTTAATATTGCTTCGGAAGTCAGACTCATTGAGCGCTGTCACCGTGGCTTTCATTGCCGGCATTGTTGTTGTCAAAAGAGCGGACAGGCAGATGATTTTTGTATCGGGGTTTTCTTTGTAAGCTTCGATTACCTTATCGGTCGAAACATCTACGCCAAGGTCAACCACTTCAAAGCCCGCGCTCTCAATCATCATGGCTACCAGGTTCTTGCCGATGTCATGTAAGTCCCCAGAAACCGTAGCGATAATTACTTTTCCGTTCGCACCGGTGGAACCGCTTGCGAGATGCGGTTTGAGCACCTCTACACCTTTTTTCATCGCGCGCGCCGCCACAAGCATCTCCGGAACGAAAATCTCGCCATTCTTAAATTTTTCACCGACGATGGTCATGGTGTCGATCATTCCATGGTTCAGGATATCCATCGGATCACAGCCCTCGTCAAGAGCCGCCTGGACTGCCGGACCTACCAGCTTCGCCTTACCTTTTTCTACCAATTCCGCAACTTCTGTAATCTTTGACATAATAAAATACCTCCTTGCCTGATATGACTTTTCTATTTCTTTTTTTCGTGAAGCAACGAGCCAAATGGCCAGAGTCATAAGGAATCCATCAATGAACGTCCTCCTTATTACCTGCACAGATGTCTGACTGTTCGGACATCATCTGTCATTGCTTTAAAATTTTTTTCACATACGCCGGTTTATTTTTTTACCGGTCCGATCAGCCCTTCCCGGTAAGCTCCGATGTATTCCATACAGTAATCGTCCAGGCCGAGAAGCGCCTCGGTCGAGTACACCAGTCCCAGCATATCCCGGTTGGTCGGATCCATGATCGCGCTGTCAAGTCCCGCATTCATTGCCAGCACCAGGAATCCGTAATTGATCAGCTTTCGCACCGGAAGGTTAAAGGAAATGTTGCTGATGGCTGCCGTAATATGTATGGAAGGGTACTGCTCTCTCACCGAACGGATGACCTCGGTATTGGTTTCAATTCCGTTCTCAGAGGTGCAAAGCATCTCTACGAGCGGATCAATATGAAGACGGCTCGGAGAAATTCCATATTCCTTTGCCTTCGCCATAATCTTATCAAAAACCTTCAGACGATCCGCCGCATTTTTCGGAATGCCGGTATCATCACTGAGCAGCGCAATCACTTCCCAGCCTTTGTTCTCCGGCTGCGCCATGATCGGGAAAATCGTATCAATCTTACTGCCCTCACCGGATACGGAGTTAAAAATACCGGGACATTTGCAGAACTTGTAGGCTTCCGCCAGTACTGCCGGACTCGGACTGTCCACTGAAATCGGAAGATCGGTCACTTCCTGAATGCAGTCGATCATCCAGTGCAGTGTTTCAACCTCCTGCGCCTCCGGAACCGACGCACAGCAGTCAATATAGGTCGCGCCTGCTTCCGTCTGTGCGATAGCCCGCGCTTTGATAAACTCTGCGTCACGCTTCGCAATCGCCTCAGCAACAGAAGGAATCGAGCCATTTATCTTTTCGCCAATAATAATCACTTTTCCTGTTCCTCCTTAAAACATGATCTGCCATGGAAGTCTGGTGGATTGCGCCGCGTCGATGCCATATTTTTCCGCATTCAGCTTATCGATCGCGTTGCAAAGAGACATATACACGCCCGGATATACCGATCCAGGGCCGCCCTGTGCGATACACGGAATAAAGTATTTGTTGCCGCACTCCTCGCAGACACGGCGAACGACTGCTTCACAGTTTTCATCCGTCCAGCCTTCATAATCTACCGCACGGTTCTCGATGCCGCCCATAAAGCTGATCTTTCCGCCGTACTTTTTAATCAGCTCTGGGATGTTATTCGTCTCCATGCAGCCCTGCCACACATCGATTCCCATCTCGATCATATCCGGAACCAGCGTCGCCGCATAAGAATCGGAGTGATGAATCACCAGCTCTACCCCATGGCTGTGGTAATATCCATAAATCTGTTTGTATGGCTCTACAAAGAAGTCTTCAAACATGGCAGGACTCATAAAGGTGCTGTCCAGGCCGCCCCAGTCGTCGTGATGGAAAAGCGCATCCGGATGCAGGTTCGAGCAGATGCCTTCCGCCAGCTCCAGCTCCCATTCGGTCAGATACTTGATCAGGTCATGCATCTCGTCTTCATTCGTAATATAATACATCAGCGCATTTGAAATCTCGCAGAGATGATGCGTCTGCTCAAAAAGTCCCGGTGCAACAAACGCAGCCTTAAAGGACTGCTCGCCATCCACTGCGTCATAGGTCGCTTTCACCATATCCCACTGATCCTGTGTAAATTTCAGTGACGGCGCATGGACGTACTCTTTCCAGTCCTCGATGTCCTTTACCACGATTTTATCCGGCGTATGTACCGGAAACGCGCCCGGTACGCCCTCCGGGAACGTATTTGTGACGCCCCAGGCATTCACAACATTTTCCTGTCCGGGCTGGAGCAGTGGACTGGAAAACATAAACGGATGCATCAGAAGCTGGACTGCTTCATACTGGTTTACAATGCGATCCGGATTTCCTCCGCGAATTACCTCGAGCATATTTTGTTTTGGTGTCAACATATTCGTATACCTCCTTTTTTCGCACAACCAGCACTTTTTGAAAGTATAGTACATTTGCTCTCATTAAAAAGGCCGGCTCTCGATTTGCTATAGTCAAAACGACGTCCGCACAGTCGAATTTGATAAGTCTATTGTACCATTTGCACAGTTCTTTCAACAGTGTTAATTCTGAGGAAAATCCGTGTTCTTTTCCTACAAATTGTAGTATGATTGTGTCTGATGCCGCTGCAGCCTTTTTTAATTTTGTTTGCCCTGTTTTTGTGCGTATTCTAAAAATGATACCAGCTGAAAGCAATGCAGAAATCTGTCAGGGCGCCTTCTGCTTCTCATCACCCTTTTGAATAATGCGGACACGGTAGAGATTGCCTGCCTCGCACAGCTGATTAATGTCATCGCTCCGATTACAACGGTGCGGAACGGGGGACTTTTCAGACAGGCTATTTACCATCCCTTCCATATGCTGAGCAAATATGGCCGCGGCACGGCTATGAAGGCTGTCGTGGATGCTCCGGTTTATTCCAGCGTATATGGCGATCTGAAGATTGTAGAGCCCGCAGTGGTTTATCAGGAAGAGAGCAACGAAGTACATCTCTTTGTCCTGAACTGTGAGGAAAAGGAAACGGTAGAGCTGAATATAGAGCTTTCCGGTTATGGCGATCTCAAAGTAAAGAAGCATCTGACTCTTTGCGGGGAAGATTATGAGATCAGAAATACGGTCGAAGAGCCGGATAATGTAACGATGAAGGAAGTGAAAGTATCTGGCGAAAAATGCGTAGAGCTTCCGCCGCTGTCCTGGAATGTCGTGATTCTGGGATAACAATCTGCAGTATTTTTTATTATCTGTGAAAAGCCCTGTGTCTGATTTGCGAAAGCCAGACGCAGGGCTTTTATCCAACAGGAAGGTTCTCCAGGCTTACTCATCGGACAATAATTTATGCAGAAATATTCAGCTTGTGTTCACCGCATAGTCAGTTCATTCTTCGAACGGGGAAACGCTGCACCCGCCTGACGCAGCCGTGGAAAATCAGATGGCATGCGCAATCCGCGCAATCTGATCAGACGCTTCCAGATAAAGCGGAAAATCCAAGGTATTCTGGCAGGCCATTCCCTCCAGGCGGGTAATTGCCCCCAGTCCGCAGCCAATCGTCCCATCCGGAAGCGGTGCAAGAAGCGTTCTTCCCTGGCGTATAAATACCTTTGAGGGATTCTGTGCATTTTCAGAAGAATCTGTTTCAGGAATATAGGGCTCATACCCAAATCCGACCAGTTTTTTCGCCGCGATTTCTATATTTTGTTCCGATGTGTCAGCTGCCAGACGGATCGCCATTGGAGCAAAACCTCCCACGTCCCGGAGTGTCTCGCTCCAGATTTCCTCTGTCTGATTGCATCCTGCACCGCCGATAGCAATCGTAAAATCCGTAAATACGGAATGCTCCAGTACCTGCTTTGTGTGCTGCATCTCTGTGTGTGCAGGGGGATATCCCAGTTTTTTTGCCTCTTCTACGGAACTGGTTCGGTAATCCAGGCAAAGCTCCTTCATTTTTACATTTTTACAGAAATTCAGGATACCGGTGCTTAACCGTCCCGGCTCGCAGTGCGCGCTCCAGAAGACATCCTCTGCCAATGTAAAATATTTCCGAACTGTTTGTGCCACATCCATGAGCTGCTCATATTCCATCAGGAAAAAACAGCCCTCCAGTGTCACCGCACAAACACACGCATCCTCCGCATCCGCAGAGGCAGCAGCCAGTTCCTTCTTTAACGCTTCCGTGTAAAGTGCTTTCATCTGGCTGGTATAGTGAAAAATACATTCCGGCCATTGTTCGCGTTTCCCATCCAGCCGAAAGGGAAACGATATTTTCAATTCTAACTGTTCCATTGTTTTTCCTTTCTTATCTCGTAAAACGACTTACGTCGTTTACTATATTTTTTGTAATCATTCAGGACAGTCTTCTACAGATAAATCTGTGCCTGTCTTTAACATTTCAGAATCTGAATAAAAGAGATTTCGTTCGGCTCCAGGCAAAGCTCCACAGTCAGTAAATTCCCGTGAATCTCCCGCTTTTCGATTGTCAGCTTCGGCTCGCAGATGTGCCGCAGATATTGAAAATCCCTTTGTGTCAGCTCATTCTCATATCCCAGCTGTTTCCAGTTCTGCAGCGGATCGCCATATTGCCTGTTCAGCCTCCAGGTTTTTATCTGATACCAGCCATTCTTCATATCGATCAGTTCAAGCGAAAGCCGCAGCATCCTGACGTCTTCAAAGTAATGCTCCATGCTGTCTCGGTCTATTTCATTTTCCTTCGTCTGATAATAGGCTGCGCCCAGATTTTGCTGGTTGTGGCAAATGACGCTGTAGGAATCCATGCGGTCGGTCGAAACCAGAAAATGTTCCCCTTTCTCCAGGCACCATTCGTACATCTGGTTTAGAAACAGAAACGCATAACCGGCAGGCTTCACAACACTGTCTTTTGAAATCAAACCGCTGCCCCCGTAAAAAGGTCCTTCGGAGTCATAGTATTCAGACAGACGGTCGCTGCCCGGATAATAGGCCAGGCATTCCGATTCTCCGCAAACCTCCAGCAGATTTTTTACAATATATGCCCCCTTAAAACAGCTGTCGTTCATGTAATTCCGGTCAGAGACGGTCAGGTTCCACTCTGTCACATAAATCGGCACGGGATCCATACCTGCCATTCGAACAAGCTCTTTCATTCGCTGAAGATTGTGCAGCATTGCAGAGGAGTCCTCTGTTCGCCTGGAAAATCCGTCTTTCTGCGTCTGGTCACGCTCGTACCCGAAAAAAGTCATGGAAAGAAAATCCGGCCGACGGCTTCTTAACGCCCATTTTTGCAGGAATCGCATACAGGAGTATTCTTCCTGCGGGTCTTCCTGAATCATAAAGTCGTTTCGCAGACAGCAGCCTCCAAAGGCGATCCCTTCCGCATATTGCTTTATAATGCCTGCAGTAAGCTCAAACTGTTCAAAATACTGTTCCCAGCTTCCCGGCTGCTTCCAGGTGGAATCATCCATCCAAAGCTCCATTCGCCAGGTGTTCAGTTCTCTTTTCCGATATCGCCGCAAAAGATGCTGCATCAGTGTATGTAAAAGCTTTTCATACACTTCTTTTTCAAATTCGGAAGGAGCTGCTTTTTCCTGCAGAAGAGAATTCCCAACCGTCCGGAACAAACGCCGCGGCTTTCTGCCAAGCTCAATATGCGGCTTCAGATGATTTTCCAGCAGAAAATCAAATATCATATCTATCCTGGAAAAATTGATTACTCCGGCAGCTTCTGTCGTATCAACCAGCAGTTCTTCCGAAAAAATATCACGAAAGCGAACGTAGCGAAAGCCAAGCATAGCGGAAAGCTCCAGCAGATGGTCCCGTATTTCCGAATGAAGAAAATCCGCCGCCGAACCAATGTTGATCGTATCCTGCCAGCATTTCTGAAGCTTTTTCGCTTCTGTGGCAGCGCAGCTTACCCTGCTTTTTTCCGAAACATCCAGACTCTCCCGTTCAGGCAATCCTGCTTTTTCGGTGATCTTACTTTTTCTCTCCGCTTCTTTCTTTTTTCGGAAAACGGTTGGGGTTTCCCCATAAACAGCTTTCATCGCCCTGTTAAAAGCAGCCAGGCTGGTAAAACCATTGTCACAGGCAATCCGAATCACCGATTTATCGGTATCAGCCAGATCGCCGATTGCATGCTCCAGCCGCACCTCGGTCAGGTATTCTGAAAAATTTTTCCCATAATATTTCTTAAAAAATCGAGCCAGATACCCTGGAGACAGGTAAAGTCTATCTGCGAGATCCTCCAGCCGGATCGGCTGTGTATAGCCGGCGCTGATATAATGGTCAATCTGACGCAGACGTTCCTCAATCTGAACATTCTTTCCTGCTTCTGGAATTTTCCGGTTTTCTTTCTGAAATATGCGGTTTTTCAGAGCCTTTTCACTGTTTTCCACGGGTCTTCTTCCTTTTCTTTTCATTCGTACTTCTTATCATACCATACTATCTCAGATTTGACCACCATAATACGGAATACAAAAAACACTCCTTTCTCCAGACCTTTCCCCCATAAAGGTCAAAGATCGTTCTCATTATTTGACTTTTTGGCGTTTTTTTGACAAGGCTCATGAAAAAAGGTGACATTTCAGCTCCTCATTCGGTAAGAAGCCAAGAAGCAAAATTTCCCCGAATCTGTTAAGATAATAAAGATGAATCAGGCGTTTGCTGTATGTCACACAAATCGCCTGATGAGAGTAAAGGATACGGGATGCGTCACTTGCGAAAGCTGACGTATTCCCGACAGAAAGGAGTTTATACTATGAGTAAAAGCGGAATTTCCAGAAGAGAATTTCTGAAAGGCAGCGCAGTCAGTGCCGCGGCGGCGGCAGTCGCACTTTCCGGGATTGGAACCAAAGTAGTCGGCGCGGAGGAAGCGGTAACAGAAGCAGTCACAGAAGCGGCTTCTGGTGCAGCGATCTATACACCGGGTACCTACACGGCTTCCGCGACCGGAATGGGAACAGTGACGATGACAGCAACGTTCGATGAGACCAGCATCATTGATATCCAGCTGGATGTTTCTCAGGAAACGGACAGCATTGGCCAGGCGGCGGCGGACGAGCTGATCAGCCAGTGTCTGGAAGCACAGAGCAGTGACATTGACGGAGTTTCCGGCGCTACGCTGACCTCCGATGCGGTAAAGACCTGCCTGGATAACTGTATTGCACAGGCCAGCGGGACAACGGTAGAGGAAGCGGTTGTTGATTACGCGGCGCTTTATGGCTCTAATTACAACTGGCTTGGCGAGGCGCCTGTGATTGACGACAGTGAAATCGCTGAAACCTATGACTGTGACATCCTGGTCATTGGCGGAGGAAACTCCGGTGTTCCCTGCGCCCGTAAGGCTGCGGAGCTTGGGAAAAAGGTTATTGTCATGGAAATGCTAAGTGAGGATGCGTGGGCTCCGCTTGGATGTGACGTCGGAACCGTCAACAGCCAGGCTTTCCAGGATCTGTGTGACGGCGATACCGTAGATGAAATCGCGGTTTATAATGAGTGGATGCGCCGTACCTATGACCGTTCCAATCAGCATTTTGCGTACCTGTACGCTACCCGGAGCGGAGAAGCGCAGGATTATATGCGCGAGGTAGCGCCGGAAGAAGAACTGGAAGAATTCAGTGTTTATTACAATTTCCCGAACGGTCGTTACTATGACGGAGAAAACCATTATCAGGTAAACCACTCTGGATATACTTCCTTCCCAGGTACGATCTCCTATCGTGATTTCTACAATACGCTTGGCGGCGGCGAGAACCAGCCGGCATGGAAAGCTATCATGCAGTACAGCATTGAGGATGCGCAGAACAATGGCGCCGAGTGGCTGTGGGGAACCAGTGCGGTGGTGCTCTGCCAGAACGAAGCAGGAGATGTGACCGGCGCAATCGGAAAGGATGCGGACGGCAATTATATCAAAGTAAACGCGACAGCGACCGTCTGCTCGGCAGGTGATTTCTCCGGCAACGGCGAAATGGTGCTTGGTCTGATGGATGAGGTGCGTGAGCTGGCTGAGGCCTGCGGCGTAGAGCTGAATCCGGATAACTTCCGCGGCATGGGCCAGAATGGTATGGGACACAAGCTGATGCTCTGGGCTGGCGCTGTCATGGAGCCAGGTCCGCGCGCTGCGATGAATTTTGGCAATGGCGCTGGTTCTCCGAGCCTTGCGGCCTTTGGCAACTACCCGGTATTTGGCAGCGACGGAAAGCGTTTCTACAATGACGCAATGCTCCAGTTCGGCGGCCAGGGCTTCTTCGCACGCCGTCCGGCAGGGGAACGTCTCTGCACCATCATGGATTCCAATTGGAATGAAAATATGGCTTACATGGGTTATGAGCATAATGTTTCTTCCTGCACCTGTGAGCGTGAGTGGGATCTTGTCGTACAGAGTATGGAAGAAGGCGTAGAAGCTTATCACGCCGATCCGGAAACCGCAGGACCGGAAGGCTTTGACACCTACTGCTTTACCGGATACGGCCTGGAGAAAGGCTCTCACCTCTATGTAGCGGATACGCTGGATGAGCTGGCAGATTACCTGGGCTACGAAGGCGACGCGAAACAGGGACTTCTGGATGAGATCGCGCATTACAATGAAATGTGCGAGGCAGGCGCGGATACTGATTTCGGCCGCGACGCTTCCCTGATGCTTCCGATTCAGGACGGTCCGTTCTTCGGCGTAAGCACCGTGACCAGCAAGGGACGTGTATCCTCCGGCATGGTGCAGATGTCCGGCGTACTCACCACCGACAACAACGAAGTGCTCCGTTCGGACGATACCATTATCAACGGCCTGTATGCGGTCGGAAATGACTGCGGCGGGCGCTACGCGATTCAGTACCACACCCTGATGGCAGGAAACTCGGTTGGATCCGCTGTGACGCACGGATACTGCCTGGGCGAGTATCTTGGTAACCTGTAATGAAATTTTATGACAGGAGCGTTTGCTGGCGACTCATGTGTAAAAGCTCCTGTTGTATCTTTAATCGGATAGGGGGAGTCTCCTATCACCCTATCCGCTGCGCGAGCCGGGTGCGGCAATAGCCGCAAAATTCCTTATCCGGCTCTGTGCATAAAAAAACCCTGAGGCATTGTTCTCAGGGTTTTTTATGCGCAGGACTGCGAGAGAAGTTTTCCGGCTATTGCCAGACGCAGATCGTACTCTCGGCTATCTTTTCTGCTTTTATAGAATTGCTATCCGGCAGTGCTAAGCCAGTTCCAGAATTACATTTACAGCTGATCTCAGAGGCAGGGTTACTGCATGGTCTGTAGTAGGAAATTCCCGGCCGCTTCTAAGCTCCCGCACAGTTCGAATATTATCCGCCAGCCGGAGCATTACTACAGAGGTATAATCCAGGTCAGAGCGAAGGATGATGTGGTTGTTATCGTAAACAAACATCTGAATTCCCGCCGGTCCTTCCAGCACCGCCGACATTTTGGAACATACCGTCCGCCGGATCACATTCAATACTTCCGCCGGATAGTGATACAGATCCCCCATATCATCCGGAATTGTGACAATGCTGATCTTTCCATTCCCGTAGCTGCACTGAAGTACAATCGGAAAAGCGCTCTCTGTGCCGTATCCTGCCGCCAGCTCCCAGACATCGTTCGTGCAGTATTCCATCTGCGGAATCAATACCGGCGCGTCCCCGCTGTAACAGCCGCAAATGTTGATGCCATTATCTTTGCTGTCCGCATATCTGGTCACAAGTGCTTTCCTTGCGCTGTAAGCTACGTTTACGAATTCTCCAAACGCAGAACCAAGCTTGCGGACAAACCCGCTGGTCACAATCACCTGCGCACCGTCAAGAAGGCTTTTTTGCATCTTATTCACGATATCTTTATCATCGGCGGCACCCTCACTTAAGAAAATCACGTCTGCCTGTTCCGGATAGCAAAGATAGGGCTCAAATGGGATGCCGCACATACCGAGGTAATTGTGGATATTGTTCTCCCCATGCGCGTTTGCCGGACGGTAGGCAGCTACGCCAGCCGGGTTCCCAAGCTTGCCTAAAAAAGCATCCGCGTCTGCAAACATCTGCTCCAGAGCGGCGCAGAAGGTTCGATAAGCGGGATCATTTAACAGGGAGCCTAGGCTGAATAAAGTGACCTCTTTCGCTTTTCCAAACAGTGTCAGATAACCCTGTTCCAGATAGGAGGTTAGGTTATAGGTACACTCGTAGGGGTCGAACCAGCCGCCCAGGTTCCGCTCCGGCGCGGCGTTTTCAAAATAACGCATAATAAAATAGCTCAGATATTTCGGAATATGCTGCTGCGTGTATCCTGGGTTGCGCGTCTCTGTTCCGGTGTAAATGGAGTCAACCATGGCCGGTTCCATCTCCAGGTCGTACCCTTCCTCATTGAAGCTGTCATACCACTGCGGATACTTTACGATGACATTGACTGCCGGGTTGATCGCTTTCGCGGTCTTCATCACAATCTCTTCCGTGATTCTCTTTTTCTCTGCCAGGCGGAATTCGGACCAGGTACGGGTCCCTTTCTTCTCAATGCATGCCGGACAGCGGCAATTGAGAAAATAGAAATCGTCAAAAATAAATTCGTCAAAAATCTCCGCGTTGAGAGCGACAGCTTTCCGCAGAGTTTCTTCGTCTTTTGGTGTAGAATAACACAGAGAGGCAAAACCTTCCTTGCTGCTGTCGGCACAGGTCGTAATCCCGCCAGACGTGGCGATTCCTCTGCTTTCAAAATAGTCTTTCACTTCCAGCAGATGTTCCTTCGTACACCATTCTTCACTCCGATAGCATTCCAGATAGACCCGTCCGATCTTCACGTGATCTGAAAGCAGGCGGAATTTCTCTTCGAATGCCTTAAAATCTGTAATCCGGTTAACATCCCCCACCGGGCAGTACACCGCAACATTAAAATTTTGATAACTCATTCTATTTCTCATGATCCCCCTCCTTTTCCCTGTTTCAAACCAGGCAATCCGCTTTTTCTCCTATTTATGGCCGTAAAATTCCGCTACAACCTGCTCTGCAGGTTTTCCATAGATATCGTATTTTTTGTCCTTTGCCGCCTCGGTAAGGGGATACTGCTTCCAGCTCCAGTCCCAGAGCACATAGCCGCCGACCCAATCGCGCTTACTGCCGGCGGTAAACATCGTGCGGTACCAATCGGCCTGGCCTTCCAGGTCTACTGCTCCTTTCATATTCCAGTCGTTCGGCACCATTTTGGAGCCTTCCGTGGATATGCATCCGCACTCTGCAAAGAAAAATGGCTTATTGAATTTCCGGACAACTGTCTCAATCCGATCCAGCTGGCGTTCCCAGTCGTTTATCGGGTAATAGCCGCTCGAGGAAATCACGTCCACCGCATCCCACCATTTCACATTGTGCTCCTGATACTTATCCGTATTATAGGAAACCAGGCCGCCAAATTCTCCGCGAATCTTCTCAATCAGCTGACGCCACTCCTGCTCCCGGTGCTCACTCTGTACCATTTCACAGCCCGGAAGAAACATCTCGCAGCCCTCCCGCTGCGCAATCTCTGCATAATGCAGCTGAAAATCCGTGTAAGCCGGGAACCAGTTGCTCCACTTCGGCTCGCAGGGTACATCCTCGTCGAAAAAATTAATGTGCGCACGCCAGACACCATTGCGGCAGTTCACAGTCGGCTTCAGTGCGACCCGCAGCCCAAGCACTTTGGCATTGCGAATGGTCATGGCCAGTTCCCTATCACTTACCGTCGCTTCTGAGCGGTAGTCAATCGTTTCCGACTGGGGCGTATCCTGCAGTCCCACCGGGACGAGAATAATGAAATTGGCGTTTGTCCGCTCCGCAAGATTGCGAAGGCTTTGCTCTGCTTCCGGTGTTTCCAGGCTGCCTTTCGGGGAAAACGCGGCAAAAGTAATTCCCTTTATAAATTCCATCGGTAGCTACTCCTTTCAACTTTTATATACGTAATATGGACTCTATTTTGAACATTCTTGTTCTGTTTTAATTTCGTCAAATCCCCAGCTTCGACCGGCAGATCGCCTCTGCGACACGGATGCCGTCAATCGCTGCGGATGTAATTCCGCCCGCATATCCGGCGCCTTCCCCACAGGGGTAAATACCCGGATGCGAAATGCTCTGGCAGCCGTCTCCCCGTATAATGCGCACAGGCGAGGACGTGCGGCTTTCCACGCCAGAGAGCAGGACATCAGGGTCGTCAAATCCCGGAATTGTGCGCCCGAATGCATGCATTCCCTCTATAAAGGAAGCATTTAACTCTTCCGGAAAAACGGAACTGATATCCGTCATCTTCCACAGTCCTTTATTTTCAGGGAGCAGCTTCCCCGGTGCAGCCGAAGGCTGCTTCTTGCTGAAATCCTCGAACCGTTGGATGGGAATCTGCCCGTTCGCGCAATTCCAGGCGGCTCGTTCGAGCTTTTCCTGAAAAAGAATTCCCGCAAGGGGATTCCTGTTATTTCCGTCCCCATAATCGCTCTCGGAGCCTGTATCAGCAGCAAAAGCCCGATAATCTTCTGGTGTTACAGTCACGACAATGGCGCTGTTGGCATTTTTTCCATCCCGCCCGCTGTAGCTCATACCGTTGACCGCTGTCATACCAGGAGCGGAGGATGCATTTACGACATAACCGCCCGGACACATGCAGAAAGAATAGACCCCCCGTCCATTTTCACATTTGTGCGTCAGCTTATAGGGTGCGGCGCCCAGACTGTTTTCGTTTTCTGTGCCGTACATCGCTCGATTGATCTGGCTCTGGCTGTGTTCCACGCGCAGTCCAACCGCGAATGCTTTTGCCTCCATGGAAAACTCTTTGGCCTGCAGCATCCGGAAAGTGTCGCGCGCACTGTGGCCGATCGCAAGAACCACCTGACTGGCCATGAGATAAGCTTCCCCGTGATTCAACTCAAGAAGATATTTGCCGGACACTGTATTTTGCCTGTTCGATTCCATGCGAATATCGGTCAGCTGCGTTTCAAACCGTACCTCTCCGCCAAGCCTGATAATCTCCTCCCGCATCTCTCTGACGACTTTTGCGAGGACATCCGTGCCAATATGCGGTTTCTGTTCCCAAAGGATCGAAGCATCCGCGCCAGCCTTTACAAACTCATGAAGTACAAAGCGAATCCGGCCATCCGGATCTTTGATTAATGTATTGAGCTTTCCATCCGAAAAAGTGCCGGCACCGCCTTCTCCGAACTGTACGTTGGAAGACGGGTTCAACTCCCCTGTCTTCCAGAAATGCTGTACGCTTCTGGTTCTCTTTTCAACCGCCTCGCCCCGCTCCAGAACGATTGGCCGCAGCCCGGCTCTGGCAAGCATCAGTGCGCAGAAAAGGCCTGCCGGACCACTGCCGACAATGACTGGCCGATCAGATGTCTGAGCATCGCCGCTCTCTGCTCGAACTGTGTAAGGAAAGACATAGTTCTTTGGTTCAACGGCTGTTACGTAGCGGTTTCGCAGCTTTTTTACGACTGCCTGCGCATGCGGCAAATCTACATCAATGGTATACACAAAAAACAAATCCGGCTTTTTTCGCGCATCCAGAGAGCGGCGGATGATTTCGTATTCCGGAGTGAAATCCGGTTTTTTGTTTTTTTCATGTATTCTGAAATTCTTTGCCCGATCGCTATTCGCTTGTTCGCCCTTCTTTTTCTGCATAGAGGGAATCCACTGAGAAGATTCTCTTGGCTCAACCCGTTGAATACGCAGTGTTTTGCATATTTCCTGTTCCAGCTCTTCGTAGCTGTGGCCAACACGAAGCTTTAGTTCATTGATTCTGACTGCCATCTTGAACCTCATTAAATAAAATCATGGTGAAATAGACAACGGTATCCTGGCCGTAATTGGAACACATTCCAATTTTATCCAGCATTTCCATGACGATAACGCCGTGGCTTTCCATGGAAAAGAATCGCTTCTCCGGGAAACGGCAGGGTGCGTCCGGACAGGTACAGACCTGGCATTCGGTACAGCCGGTCGAAAGGATATAGAAGTCCTGAAACTCTTTTACTAACTCATCCCGGATCGTCAAAGTCAGGTCATCATGCTGGCGCTTCACCCGCAGATTCGTTGCCTTTTCCCAGGCATTCGGAGTCTCTGTGACGGTCGAGTAAAGGCAAAAAGAATCATATTGCCGGCATTTGGCGATTTTTTCTTCAATCGTCCCGCAGTAGGGCGGGCAGGTCCAGCAATGGCCATAACGCGCACAGTCCCGCGCACAGATCGCCCAGGCCTTATCTGAAAATATCATCTCCTCTTTTGTCCCAAAGTAATATTCACAGATGGGATGATTCAGAAGAATCGTTTCGATTAATTCTTTTCTTTTCATGCCGATTATCCTCACTATATTTCGTGCTGCAATTATGCCAGCGCACAACAGATATTTTCAGGCTGTTATTGTTTCACCATATCAATAATGGCTTTTTTTCTTAAAATGAATGGAAATCGTTACATTCACGGCGCAGTTGTGAATAGTAACTTGAAATCCAGCCGTCCGATCAATTTTCAATTGGCATTTCCTCTGCCGCATATTTACCCGCCAGGTATCCGCTCGTCCACGCCCATTGCAGATTGTATCCGCCGCACGGGCCGTCTACGTCCAGCATTTCTCCGGCAAAATAAAGCCCCTTATGAAGTTTTGATTCTAACCGGCTGGAAAGCTCCCGGCAATCCACCCCGCCCGCGCAGATCTGCGCCTGGTCAAAGGATTTTGTACCAGTGACAGGCAGCATATACTCTTTTATGGTCTGAATGAGCGCGTCGATAAATGTTTCCTCTAATTCCCCGCAGGTTTTAGGAACCCTTCCCTGCCCGGCACGGGAGAGAATGCGCGGAATCATCTTTCCATTCAGAAAACCCCGCAAAAGGACGGAAGGCGCTTCTTTTGACAGCTCTGCTGCTCTTCGAAGAAGGATTTCTTTCAGCCTTTTTCTTGTGTACTCCGGTAAAAAATCAATGCGCAGGACATAATTAACCGGATCTGTATGATTGCATCGTTTTCTGGCCTGTTTTGAATCATTAGATGCCTTTTTTGAATCTAACTCCGGCGCATCTGTGAAATAACGGGAAAGCTGGAAGATCACAATCCCAGAAACCCCGTATTGCGTCCACTGCAGTTCCCCGGTATCGGAGGCAAGGACTTTTTCAGTCGTATCCGTCCATAATCCGCTCTCGCTGTGCAGCAGTGTAACCTTAGCGCGACAGCGTACCCCCGCAAACTCCTGTTCCGTAAAATATCTGGAGCAAACGAAAGGCACCAGCGCCGGCCGCAGGGGGATAATGGTATGCCCAAGACTTTTTGCGAGAGAATATCCGCTGTCACTCGCCCCTGCCTGGGGCGCTGCTTTTGAACCGCAGGCCAGGACCAGCGCGTCTGCGGAATAGGTCCAGGTCGGTGTAATGACAGAAAAACGGGTGCTGTTTGCGGCGGTTGTCCGATTTGCATTATTTTTTTCTGTTTGATGATCGATGATTCGCTCGATCTTTTGGGAAAACTTCAGCTTGCAGTTCCAGCGGCGGAGCTCTGCGAGCAGGACATCCAGAACCGAGGACGCCTGCGATGAATATGGATAAATCAGTCCTTCTTTGTTTTGCGTGAGCAGCCCCAGCTCCCCAAAAAGACGCAGCGTATCATCGGAACCAAATGCTTCCGTCAGCTTTTTGGCAAGTGCAGCGCCGGTTCCATGATACTTTCCGGGAAGATTTTTCGCTGTAGTGGTCAGATTGCAGCGGCCTTTGCCTGGGACAAGAATCTTGCGGCCCGGAAGCTGCTGAGCTTCCAGTATGGTAACCTTTGCGCCGCAGCGGGCGGCAGAGATACCCGCCATAAGGCCAGCCGCACCGGCACCGATCACGATCACTGTTTTTCCCATCTGCATTTCCTCTCTGCTATAAAAAAATACAGCCTTTAGCAAGTTGTTACTAAACATTAAGGTAACCGCACGAGCCCTTTTTCCACCAGTCTTTGCAGGGATTTCAGGATTCCCAGCTTCGCATGCGGCCAGGTCAGTCCTCCCTGGAAATAAACCGCATAGGGTGGCTTGATCGGTCCGTCTGCACTCAGTTCGATCGAGGAGCCCTGTACGAACGCACCGGCCGCCATGATCACGTCGCTGTCATAACCAGGCATCGCCCAGGGCTCCGGCGTCACATAGCTGTCTACGGGAGCCGCCGACTGAATCCCCTCACAGAACGCGATCACACCTTCCGGGAAACCGAATTCCACAGCCTGAATAATGTCATGCCGCTCCTCCGTCCCATTTGGAACGACGGAAAAGCCCAGCTTTTCATAGACATTTGCGGCAAAAATCGCGCCTTTCAAAGCAGCCGCTGTCACGGTCGGGGCAAGGAAAAGCCCCTGATAGAAGGACTGCATCACGCCAAAATTGGCGCCGACCTCCCGGCCAAGGCCCGGTGAAGTCAGACGGAACGCGCACTGTTCTACACAGGCAAGCGTACCCGCGATGTAGCCGCCGGCCGGAGCAAGACCGCCGCCGGGGTTTTTAATCAGGGAACCTACCACCATGTCCGCTCCCATCTCTCCCGGCTCGATACGCTCTACAAACTCGCCGTAACAGTTATCCACCATGCAGATGATATCCGGGCGGAGCTGTTTAACAAAGGCGATCGCTTCCCCGATCTGAGCAACAGAAAGCGTCGGCCGGGTCTGATAGCCTTTCGAGCGCTGAATTTCCACCAGCTTCGTCTGCGGACGGATCGCCTGGCGGATTCCCTCATAATCAAAGCTTCCATCCGGGAGCAGATCTACCTGCGCGTATGTCACACCATACTCCGCGAGGGAACCTCGCGAAGGACGGATACCGATCACTTCCTCCAGGGTATCATAAGGCTTGCCGGAGATAGAGAGCATTTCATCCCCCGGCCGGAGATTTGCGGACAGCGCGATGGCAAGCGCGTGTGTGCCGCAGGTAATCTGCGGGCGCACCAGAGCCGCCTCTGTCCGAAACACATTCGCGTAAACCTCTTCCAGGGTATCGCGCCCCCGGTCATTATAACCGTATCCGCTGGAGGTCTCAAAGCATTCCGCGCTCACACGGGCGTCCTGCATCGCTTTGATCACCTTCAGCTGATTGTACTCTGCAGTCTCATCAATTTCATGGAAGCGCTCTTCCAATCCCGCTAAAATTGTCTCAGCAAAATCAGATACTTCCCGGCTGACGCCGAGGGATTCATACATCGTATCCATAGTTTGTCAAATCTTCTTTCCATTTTTATTTTTTGTTATTTATATCCTTTTTTTTTTGTAACAGTTCAGAAGAGTAGCGTAGACCTGCGGCCTGCTGTTTTTAAACAGA
>JAJPXX010000221.1 GCA_021205225.1 Lachnospiraceae bacterium | reverse complement strand
CGCAGATGACCGTCGGGCTGTGACGGTTTCCCACATCATTCTGAATGATCAGCACCGGGCGAATGCCTCCCTGCTCAGAGCCAATCACCGGCCTCAGATCCGCGTAATAGATATCGCCTCTTCGAATATTCACACAATCACACTCCTATATACAAAAGATTTTGGTAAAAGTATTCCCACGATTCTTTTGTATATACATATGATAATGAAAATAAATCCGCTGTTTCGCTCTTCTGCGGGGCGCAAAGCCTTACCGCCATCATTCTGCCCAGAACCAGGGATATCGCAAAAACACATACTGGCATGAAGTTATCTGATACTGCGGACGAGTAGTTCTTCTGGTATACTCACTCACAATACACTCTCGGCACCCGTTTTCCAATGTCGCAGACAAATTCATATGGGAATCTCCCCGAAAGAGCGCCAAGCTCATCCACAGAGATCTCGTCCTCGCCGTCCCGCCCCATCAGCGTCACTTCATCCAGAATATGTACGTCCATGCCAGTCACGTCAACCATAAACTGATCCATGCAGACACGTCCGAGGATTTTCGCGCGTTTCCCGTGAATCAGCACAGAGCCTTTGTTGCTCAGGGAACGGGGATAGCCGTCGCCATAGCCGACCGGAATCGTAGCAACCTCCATCTCTTGCTCCGCGACAAACGTGCCGCCGTAGCTGACCGGCGTCCCAGCCGGGATTTTTTTACAATACACGATATGCGATTTCAATTCCATTACCGGGGAAAGACGGTTCGCCTCCCGGTTCATCTCTTCAGAAGGATAAATGCCGTAAATCGTAATGCCTGCGCGCACCAGATCCAGATTCGCCTCCGGCAGCTCCAGAATCCCGGCACTGTTCGAGCAATGCCGCCAAAAGCCGCGCACGCCAGCCTCCTCCAGATGATCGCAGAAAGCCGTAAAGCGCCTCAGCTGTTCTCTGGCAATGCTTTTATCCCTCTCATCTGCCCTCGCGAAATGAGTGAAAACACCTTCTAAATAAACAGAATCCACACCGGCGATCGCCAGAGCCGTATCCAGGCCTTCCTGGGTATCTGCCACACCAATGCGGGACATTCCCGTATCCACAGCCAGGTGAATCGGAAAACGTCTCTTATCAGAGGATAAGGTTCCCGCAGCGGAAGCGCCAAATTCCCGTGCCATTTCAACGGTAAAGATCGTCGGACGGACGCCGTTTTCCGCCATCCAGGCATAGTCCTCCGCAAATGTATAGCCTAAAATAAGAATCGGCTTCGCGATACCCGCCTCTCTGAGTGCTCTCGCCTCAGAGACGGCTGCCACCGCGTATCCCCAGATATACTCGCGGCTTTCCAGCATCTGCGCAATCGGAACTGCTCCATGTCCGTATCCGTCGGTCTTAATCACCGCAACCATCTGAATATCTTTGCGCAGATTTGCCCGCATAACGCGAAAATTCTGCTCAATCGCCTCCATATGTATGTACGCAGTTACCCGATTATGTGTTCTCATCTGTCCTTCCTCCCGGAAATCCTGTATTCTGTTTTCGCTGTCCGTTCATGCGGCTGTCATCCTGCATCGGAAGACTTCTTTCTCTTCATCACTTTCCCGACAAAATTGGCGATATCCCCTGCCATCATACCATACGCGCCCAGCTCATCACGCGCCAGGTCTCCTGCCAGACCGTGTATATACACGCCAAGCGACGCCGCGTCAAAGACGGACATTCCCTGCGCCAGCAGGCCGCAAAGCACACCGGTGAGTACATCCCCGCTCCCGGCCACCGCCATCCCGTCATTCCCGGAGGTATTGAGATAGACCTGTTTTCCATCTGACACCACGCTCCGCGCATCCTTTAATACACAGACCACTTCGCGGAAAGACGCAAACTGCCGCGCAGTTCCGATCAGATCCGCCAATATAGCCTGTTTATCGAGTCCGGCAAGCCTTGCCATCTCTCCGACATGGGGCGTAAGAATCACCCTGCCGCGCAGCGAAGCCGGTATGTTCAGTGAGCGATGCGCCGAAAGAAGATTCAGCCCGTCCGCATCAATCACGAGCGGTTTTGCGTAATGCCCCAAAACATGGCCCAGCAGCTCCTTCGCATCCTCCGTTGTACCCAGTCCAGGGCCGATCCCGACTACATCAGACCAGGCAAGCGCTTCCGCCAGAAGCTCCAGCTTCGCCTCACCCGGCTCCCAGGAGGTAACCATAGCCTCCGGAATCGCTGTCTGTATCACCAGCCGGTTGCAGGCAGGCGTAAACACACGAACCATACCGCAGCCGCTTCGGAATGCCCCGCGCGCCGCCAGGCAGGCGGCTCCGCTCATCCCTTCGCTGCCCGCAATCAGAAGTACCTTTCCAAAGGTTCCTTTATGTGAATCGGGCACACGCTTCGGCAATCGGGTCAAATCCTGCTCAGTATATGTAAAAACAGGCGGCACCTTTCCAGACGCAAAAGACTCAGAAGCATTCATGCCGCCAGTCGGAATCCCGATGTCTTTGCAAACCAGGCGCCCACAATACGCCGCTCCCGGATAGAGAATCTGTCCGAGCTTGCGGGCGGCAAAGGTAACTGTCAGATCCGCGCATACCGCCCTGCCAGGTGCGCATCCGGTATCCGCGCTGACCCCGGAAGGAATATCCACCGATACCACCTGTGCGTTCTGTGCATTGATCCACTCGATCACATCCGCATACCGCCCTTCCACCGCACGGGAAAGGCCAATGCCAAACATGGCGTCCACTATAGTAGTATATTCGCCATCCGGAAAATTACTGCTGATTTTTATTCCGCAATTTTCACAGATACGCCGCTCCAGTGCTGTCTCTTTCGTCATGGCTGTCTCTTTTCCGGCAAAAAAAACGGCCACCTGCCGCGCGGCGTTGGCTTTCGCTGCTGTTCGCTGCCGCGGACACACAGGCGGAAAAACAGAACCTGCCCAGCCTTCCGGGGTATATGCGAGCATCCTCGCCACTGCAAAGCCATCGCCGCCATTGTTCCCGGAACCGCAGATGACAAGAACCCTCGACAGATCCAGCGAGGCCTGTTCCATCTCTTCCACGACCGCAAGTGCCGCCCGTTCCATCAGCACAACAGACGGAATTCCCAGCCCGATCGTCCGCTCGTCGCATGCTTTCATCTGTTTTGCGTTCAGCAAAAGCTCCATCAGTTGCTTCCTTTCCTGTGGTTCAGATCATAGGAAAGCTGCATCAGGCTTTCCGAAAGATGAACGTTTTCCACCACCACATCTTCCGGAACCTTCAAATCCGTATGTGCAAAATTCCAGATCGCTTTTACTCCATTTTCAATCAGAACCGGCGCCACCATCTCCGCGCCCTCTTTGGGAAGCGTCAGCGCCGCAATCTGAATCTCATTTTCCGCCAGAAATTTCGGCATTTCCTCTGTCATCCGGATCGGAATTCCACGAACCAGCTTTCCATCCAGCTCCGGATTGATGTCAAAAATCCCCTTGATGGAAAACCCTCGTTTTTCAAATTTGACATAATTCGTGATCGCCTGTCCCAGACGGCCGCCTCCCACAATCACCATATTATAGGTCTTATCCAGACCGAGGATCTTGCCAATTTCGTTATATAAATATTTGACATTATAGCCATAGCCCTGCTGGCCAAAGCCGCCAAAATTATTGAGGTCCTGGCGAATCTGGGACGCCGTCACATTCATCAGATCGCTGAGTTCATTGGAAGAAATCCGCTCCACCTTCGCGCTGATCAGATTACCCAGATACCGGTAGTACCGCGGAAGCCTCTTCACTACCGCTTTTGAAATTTCATGCTCCGACACAATCATTCCTCTTTCTCAAAATATACAGCTTATCAAAACAGCAGACAGGATCCTGTTTTTCCTGTCTGACTCATGTCATTTCCTTATCGAATTATACTAAACTTCAAATTCAGTGTCAATTGGTTACTGGTCACAACCCGGAGCGCTCTGAAAGCTCCTCCCACTTCCCATACAGGTCTTCCAGTTCCTCCGTGACAGAAGCTTTTTCTCTGGTCAGTTCCATACACCGCGCTACGTCAGTAAAAATCTCCTCCTGTGCGAGAAGCGAATCAATCTCACGGTCGCGCTCCTCCAGCCTGGCAATGCGCTCCTCCGTCCGTTTCAGTTCATTTTCCAGGCGCCGCTTCCTGGCCTGTTCCTCCTTGCTGCGCGCCCAATCCTCTCTGGAAGAAGTAGAGGGACGTTCCTCTTTTACCGCCGCCGAAGACACATCCCCGGTCAGTTCCTCAACCTTTTCCAGATAATAATCATAATTTCCGAGGTAACTGGTCAGCGTCTGATTTTTCAGCTCCAGGATGCGCGTCGCCGTCTGATTGATAAAATAACGGTCATGGGAAACATAAAGAACCGTTCCCGTATAATTGCGCAGCGCCTCTTCCAGAATCTCCTTCGATGTGATGTCCAGATGGTTTGTCGGCTCATCGAGAATCAGGAAATTCGCGTTGGAGAGCATCAGCCTGGCCAGGGAAAGACGTCCGCGCTCACCGCCGCTGAGTTCGCTGATCCGCTTATAGGCGTCGTCGCCGGTGAATAAAAAAGACGCCAGCAGATTGCGAATCTCGGTCTCCGTCATATCCGGGTAGACATCGGAAATCTCTTCGAACAGAGTCTTTTCCATATGCAAAAGCTGGTGTTCCTGGTCATAATAGCCAATCTGGACACGGCTGCCAAGGGAAATCTGCCCCGCATTCGCATCCTCCAGCTCGTTGATGATCTTCAGGATTGTCGTCTTCCCGGTTCCATTGTCTCCGATCACTGCAACCTTCTCTCCCCGCCGGATATCAAAGTTCAGATCCGAAAACAGGGGATTATTCGGATAGGATTTCGCCAGATGCCGCACCTGCAGCACATCAGTCCCGCTGATTTCGCGCGGAGAAAAGCGCAAATGCATATCCGCCCTCACCTCAGACGGCTTTTCCAGCACCTCGATCTTATCCAGCATTTTCTCGCGGCTCTCCGCGCGCTTAATGGATTTTTCACGGTTAAAGGATTTCAGCTTCGCAATCACCGCCTCCTGATGGCGAATCTCCTGCTGCTGGTTCAGGTACGCTTTCCACTGAATCTCACGCAGCTGTGCCTTTTTCTGTGCGTAAGCACTGTAATTCCCGTCAAAGCTCATTACATGGCCATTGTCCAGCTCAACGATTTTTGTGACGACACGGTTCAGAAAATAACGGTCATGGGCAACAATCAGAACCGCCTTTTCATAATTTTGCAGATAATTCTCCAGCCAGGCGATGGAATTCAGATCCAGATGATTCGTCGGCTCGTCCAGAAGCAGGATGTCCGGCTCAGCCAAAAGCAGCTTGCCCAGCGCCACCCGTGTCTTCTGCCCTCCGGAAAGCGTACAGATCTGCTTCTCAAACTCCTCCTCCGCAAAGCCCAGTCCTTTGAGTACGCCGGACACCTGGCTGCGGATCGCGTAGCCGTTCCGATTCTCAAATTCTGTAGAAACGCGGTTATAGCGCTCCATAAGCGCTTCTGTGTCCGCGGTTCCATCATGCATTTGTTTCTCCATCTCCCGGAGGCTGTTCTCCATATCCAGCAGATCTCGCTTTACCTCCAAAAGCTCCGCATAGATGGAGGCTGTGCTGTTCACATCCTGGTGCTGTCTCAGATAACCCAGGGTCTTGCCCTTTGAGATAGAGACCACGCCCTGATCCGGCTCAAGCTCCCCCGCGATCATACGCAGGAGCGTCGTCTTCCCAGCTCCATTGATACCGACAATGGCGGCTTTCTCCCGGTCTTCTATATGAAAGGACGCACCGGAGACAATCACATCCGTGCCGAACGACTTTGCAATATTCTGACATGAAAGTATCATTGTAAAACGATTCCTCTCCCATTTTCTCTTCTCCCGGCCACAGTATTACTCGCCGTATTCAGTTCCAGAACTCCGCGATTGCCTTCTTTGACGCGCGCCCGTACCAGAGACAGAGCACGACGAAAATCACCATCGCCGCCATAGAGACGTATACATTATAAGAGCCGAGCAGATCCTGCATCAGACTGATCAGACCACATACAGTGGCCGCGACGCCGAAAAGCAGCTGCTTCGTCCCCATCGCCTTAATGTATCCCTGCTGATCCTTGCAGCGCTCGATCGGCAGCTCCTTCGGCAGCATCATGTTCTTGCGAAGCTCATGGGTAGTTACCATAAAAATATACTGCGCAATCACATAGATCCCACAGATCGTCACAAAGATATCAATCATGATAAAAAAAACATTATCTGACATTTCGTCGTCCCCTTTCCGTTGTTTTCTGTGTAACCATACAAGCTGCTAATCTCATGATTATGATAAGAGAAAACGTTTAACAGCCGCTTCCATCCCGTCTTTTTCAATCACCGTATTGTGAAGTACGGGCGCGTTCCGGATTTCTTCAATCGCACGCGGAACCGGTATCCCCGCAAGGACGCGCAGCTCATCAATCAAAGCGAAATCATCCATCGCGCCATACCTTTTCTCATCAATCGCCGCCATCACGCTGCGCGCGAATTTATACGGGCTCGCGGTAGAGGCAATCACTGCCGGTACGCTCCCGCATTCGCCGGCAAACTGGCTGTGATAAACGCTCGAGGCGACCGCTGTGTGCGTATCCAGCACATAACCGGATTCACTGTACACCCGGCGAATCTCCGCAAATGTCTGCTCTTCTGTCGCAAATCCGCCTGCAAAATCATGCATCCGGCTTCGCATTTCTTCTGTCACCGCATAGCGGCCGATTTCAGAGAGTTCGCGCATCAAAGCCGCGTTTACATCCGCGTCCCGCCCTGACGCATGATAAATCAGACGCTCCAGATTGCTGGAAATCAGGATATCCATGGACGGAGAGGAAGTCAGCACAAATTCCCGGTTCCGGTCATAAACACCCGTGTCAAAAAAGTCATACAGTACCTTATTCTCATTCGAGGCGCAGATCAGCTTCCCGATCGGTAATCCCATATTTTTCGCGTAAAAGGCAGCCAGGATATTGCCAAAATTACCGGTAGGGACTACGACATTCATCGGTTCGCCCGCGATCAGCTTTCCGTCTTTTAACAGACGGCCGTACGCATATACATAATAGACTATCTGGGGCACAAGGCGCCCGATGTTAATAGAGTTCGCGGAGGAAAAGCAAAAACCCCGCTCCCGAAGCTCATCCCCAAGCTTTTTGTCCGCGAAAAGACGCTTTACCCCGCTCTGCGCATCGTCAAAATTCCCCAGAATGCCGATCACGCAGGTGTTGGCGCCTTTCTGGGTCACCATCTGCTTTTCCTGTACCGGGCTGACCCCATGCTTCGGATAAAATACGATAATCCTTGTACCCGGAACATCTGCAAAGCCTGCAAGCGCTGCTTTCCCTGTATCTCCGGACGTCGCTGTCAGGATCACAATCTCATGTGTTTCATGATTCTTTTTCGCCGCGGTCGTCATCAGATAAGGGAGAATCGAAAGAGCCATATCCTTAAAGGCAATCGTCGCGCCATGAAAAAGCTCCAGATAGTAAGCGTCTCCCGCCGCGCGAAGAGGCGCAATCTCCTCTGTATCAAATTTGTCATCATAAGCTCTGGCAATACAGTCCTTCAGCTCTTCCTCACTGTAATCTGTCAGGAACTGCTTCATCACCGCGTAAGCCGTCTCCTGATAAGACATTCCGGCAAGAGAGCTAAGAGGAAGCTCCAGGGCAGGAATCCGCTCCGGCACATACAGGCCGCCATCCTCTGCCAGTCCCTTCAGAATCGCCTGTGAGGCCGTCACCTGTTTTTCGGCATTTCTTGTGCTGTTGTACATTAAATTCATAGCTGTTATCATCCTTTATCTGTTTATAATATCTTCTTCGCATTCTTTCGGACGCAGTCGCGTCTTTCAAGCCTATCCAACATAATACCACATGAAAAAAGCTGTTGCAACGAAAATGCAACAGCTTTTTTTAATTCATTCAATCCATATTGCTCTGATACGTGTAGAAGTCATGCCCGCCGTATGTAAAAAGCCACACCAAGCTGGAATCAAACCAGCTCAGATTGGATGTGTCTGCAGCATCCCGCGCCACAAAAAACAGCGCTCCTTCTGAATAATCCTCTCCCGCGAGGACGCGATCTACAGCTTCAATTGTCTCATCTGTCACCGTGCAGGAGTAAATTCTCCCGTCCGAGGTCGGCTGAAACTGCGAATCCTCCCAGACTACATCATATATCGTATCCGGGAAATGAGAATCCTCCACGCGGTTCAATACCACGCTGGCCACCATCATCTTGCTCATAAGATCCTCGCCGGTGGCTTCCGCCTCTACAATCCGCAGCAGCGTATAATAATCGGTCGAAGACATTTGATTGTCCAAAACAGTCTGCTGCGCAAGCTCCCCCAGCTGGCCCGCTGTCGATGAAGCCTGTGAAAACGCAGATTTGCGAATCGCTCTTCTGTCTACACCGCTGGCTCCCGCCAGCACTTCCTCTTCCGAATCCGCCACACGAACGACTCTGGTCACATCGGAATACCGCTCCATATCTGCCACGCCGTTCACAACACCCATCAGTCCGGCCTGAATTTCCTGACCGAATCCATCTCCTGAAGCAGAGCTGACAGCATAAACCACCTGGCCATGATCACCAAGAATCAGCTCTGAGGTCATCCATATAAAACAGCTCACCAGAAAGGTGCCAAACAGTAAAAGTGTGGCTGCTCTCAGACAACGCCAGCATTTCATGAGACGGTGCAAAGCCCTTTTCCCATTTACTAACAGCATATAAACTCTCCCGTGCATAAATTTTGATCCGTCTCCCCTGAAAGATCGATTTGTGCCCCTTATTGTTTATACCCGCCGTTTTCACACACTTTTATTATAAGTGCTCACTTTCCATATGTCAACTATGTTTCATAAATTTGTAATATTTTCTTTCGACAGGTGAAATGAAAATTTAAATTCCACAACTCGGGGGTACAAGTGGAATTCAGTC
>JAJPXX010000210.1 GCA_021205225.1 Lachnospiraceae bacterium | reverse complement strand
GTCTGTATATATATTTCCAACGATATCCAGGTCTTCCATTATGATTTTCTGATGGTTTCTGTCATATGTACCTCCCTGTGATACTTTGAGGGTTATTCTTTATCTCCATCGGTGTCCCGCTCGCCACTATCTGACCGCCGGCTTCCCCGCCTCCTGGTCCCATGTCAATGACATAATCCGATGAGCGTATTACATCCAGGTCATGCTCAATGACTACAACAGTTGCCCCGTTTGCAATCAGGCTGTCAAATACTTTGAGTAGAGTCTGTATATCCAGAGGATGCAGGCCAATTGTAGGCTCATCGAAGACAAAAACGGAATCGCACTGTTTCCTGCCAAGCTCGCTGGCGAGCTTCAGCCGCTGCGCTTCGCCGCCGGACAGCCCAGGGGTTTCTTCTCCAAGGGTAAGGTAGCCAAGTCCTAAGTCTTGCAGAATTTTCAGCTTTGGAGCTACCGATTTTATCCCGCAGCATACTTCCAAAGCTGTATTAATATCCATATCCATCAGTTGTGGAAGGGAATAGCTGTTTCCTTCATGGTTCTTCCATAAGATCTGTTCTGCATTCTTGCTGTAGCGTTTCCCGCGGCATGCGGTACAGGGGATTGTCACATCCGGGAGGAACTGCACGTCGAGGTCAATTTCCCCTGTCCCATCGCATACTGGGCAGCGGAGCCTGCCTGTATTGTAGGAAAAATCCCCGGCCTTATAGCCTTTTTCTTTTGCTGCGGACTGGCGGGCATACAGTTTCCTCAGTTCATCGTGTACATCCGCATACGTAGCCACGGTAGAACGGACGTTGATTCCGATCGGGGTTGCGTCAATGAGCTTCACATGGCTGATGCCCTGTGTTTCCAGCAAAGAAACGCTCTCAGGGTATTTCCTGCCATCTATTAATGCCTGCAACCCAGGGACAAGGCTTTCCAGAACCATGGTGGTCTTACCGGAACCTGAGACGCCGGTTACGACGGTAAGCCTGCCTTTTGGAATCCGGACATCAAGCGGCTTGACTGTATGGATTGCATTGGTTGCCAAATGGATTTCGCCGTTTGCAAACAGGCAGCCCTCGTATTTGCGGTTCAATACTTTTTTCCGTGAAAAGAATGGGGCAATCTGGGAAGCATTTGATTTTTTAATTGCTTCCAGATTACCTTCAGCTATGACGGTGCCGCCTTTTACGCCTGCATCTGGTCCCATTTCGATCAGCCAGTCTGCTTCCGACAAGATCTGCGTGTCATGGTCAACCAGGATTACCGAGTTCCCATCAGTGACCAGGTCATGCATAACGGAATTTAAGCCTGCGATATTGTGCGGGTGCAGGCCGATCGATGGCTCATCCAGGATATACATGACTCCCGTTGTACGGTTTCGGACTGCACGGGCAAGCTGCATCCTCTGTCGTTCGCCAGTAGAGAGTGTCGATGCTGCCCGGTCTAAAGTAAGATAGCCAAGGCCAAGTTCCAGAAGGCGTTTTGCAACGACAAAATAAGACTCACAGATGCTTTCCGCCATCGGTCTCATTTCTTCTGGCAAAAACTCCGGGACACCTTTCACCCATTTTGTCAGGTCTTCCAGAGTCATCCTGCAGGCGTCCGCAAGTGTAATGCCGCAAAGCAGAGGAGCCCTGGCTGTATCCGAGAGCCTTGTACCATGGCATTTGGGGCATATGTCCTGCCGGAGGAATTTTTCGACCCGCTTCATTCCCTTCTCGTCTTTTACTTTGGAAAGCGCATTTTCAACGGTATAAGTTGCATTAAAATATGTAAAATCCATTTCCCCGGCTGCCCCATTTGTCTTATTCTGATAAATGATGTGTTTTTTCTCAGCCGGGCCATGGAATACAATATCCTTTTCTTTTTCAGTCAGCTCCTTAAATGGGATATCCGTCCGTACACCCATTTCCCGTGCAATATCTTTCATCAGTGACCACATGAGGGTCTGCCAGGGAAGGACAGCGCCCTCATCTATGGTAAGCGAATCATCCGGGACAAGGGTGGACTCATCGACAATCCGGATTGTCCCTGTGCCGTCACAGCATTCGCATGCGCCCTGCGAGTTAAACGCGAGTTCCTCTGCCGAAGGCGCGAAAAAGTGTTCGCCGCATTCCGGGCAGACAAGCTCCTGCCCCGCAGCCACGGCCAAAGATGGCTGGACATAATGGCCGTTCGGACACCTGTGGCTAGCCAGGCGGGAGAACATAAGCCGGAGGCTATTTAAAAGTTCCGTACCAGTGCCAAATGTACTCCGGATCCCTGGTACACCCGGCCGCTGCCGCAGGGCAAGTGCTGCTGGCACGTACAGCACTTCATCAACATCCGCTTTCGAGGCAAACGTCATACGCCTGCGCGTGTATGTGGAGAGGGATTCCAGGTATCTCCGGGAGCCCTCGGCGTACAGCACCCCAAGGGCAAGGGACGATTTCCCGGATCCGGAAACGCCGCAGATCCCGACAATTTTTCCAAGCGGCACATCTACATCTATGTTTTTGAGGTTATGTACTTTCGCTCCGCGTATTATGATTTTATCCGGCATATATTTCTCCTGCATTTTCTGGATGAGAATGAATTGCAATTTTCTCACCCTAAAATATCAACTCATTCCAAATACAGGCCGATTTTGGCCATATTTCTGGAATGAGTCAGAGTTTTGTATGGTTTTGTTTTTGCTTAGTTTAAAAGACGATGCTTCACAGTGGGCTTCAAGAATAATGATTTAAAAAGAACCGTAAGAAACGGTTTCTTCCAGAGCAAGCCTGTCTGTATGCCGTGATGTGGGAACTGCATCCTCCGCAGGGTATCCCATCATCAGGAAAGCGACCGGTTCATATTCTTCCTGAAGATTTAAAGCGGAGCGGGTCTTCTCTGGATCAAAAGACATAACCCATACAGAACCAACCCCGATTTCGGCAGCTGCAAGCATCATATGGGTAGTAATAATAGCAGCATCCACTTCCCCACTCTTCTTTCCATCGTAAGAGCGGGTCCAGCATTTTGTCTTGTCATAGCAGACAAGCACGGCTGTCGGGGCATGGCTTTGCGATGCAGAGCATTCCTTCAGCTTTGCGCAGTCTTCGTCTGTATTCAAGACAAGGATATGTTGCGGCTGGGCATTGGTGGCAGTTGGTGCAAGCTGGCCTGCACGAAGGATAACGTCAAGATCTGATTGCTTCAAATGCTCTGGTTTAAATTTGCGGCAGGAATACCGCGCAGAAGCGAGTGTTAAAAAATCCATTGGGAGCCTCCTTTGTAATTATTAATTTTTAAACATGGTATCATGAACGAAGAAAAATAGCAAGCATTGCATATGATAGCAGCATAATGTGTAACAACTGCATCTTCGACGATTAAAATGGGTGATATTTGTCGTGGCTTTTAAAATTATTACTTCCTCGCGTGGTTCTGACTTGCAACAATAGTATAGTATTTTTAAATTTGTAATTTGAAATTACTTGACATTTTCAGTCCTGTACGGCAAAATGTGATATAGAAGGAAATTTTGAAATTAAAAAACCGATAATTTTTCATTTTCAAAGGACGAAGGGAGGATAAAAATGAGTGTTTACAGATGCAGTATCTGCGGATACATTTACGATGAGTCAAAAGAAGCCGTTCCGTTTTCAGAATTAAAGGAATGCCCGGCCTGCCTGCAACCAGCGGATCTCTTTGAATTAATTGAGGACTACGAACCTGCCGCCCCGACCACAAAGGAAGCGCCGGTGACAGGTTCCATTTATTCAGGCAACGCATCAGTTCAGACTGACATGACAGCGAATTTAAGCTATGACCCAGCCTTTACCCGCCGCGACCCGGAATGTCGCTATATGGCAGAAATCCACCAGATGGCTGTGTCAGGCAGATCCATCAGCGACGCTATGGGTACCCGGATGCCTATGCCCGGCTGGGACGATATCCTGATTCTCGGTGCACAGCTAAACCCGCCGCCCCTTGACGATGACGCCCCGGTTTGTACCACGACCGTAATCGGAAAGAATGCCCAAAAGCCCATGGTTCTGGAAAATCCTGTCTACATCTCCCATATGTCATTTGGGGCATTGTCAAAAGAAGCAAAAACAGCCCTTGCCAAAGGAGCCCGTATGGCTAAAGCTGCCACTTGTAGTGGGGAAGGCGGCATTCTCCCGGAAGAAAAAGAAAATGCCTGTAAATATATTTTCGAATATGTACCAAACAAATACAGCGTAACGGACGAGAATTTAAAATCAAGCGATGCCATTGAGATCAAAATTGGCCAGGGAACGAAGCCGGGCATGGGCGGCCATCTCCCTGGTGAAAAAGTGACGGAGGAAGTAGCGGCCATTCGCGGGAAAGAACCAGGCAGGGACATCCAGAGTCCAAGCAGGTTCCCAGAGCTGCAGTCGAAGGAGGATTTAAAGACTATGGTCGACATGCTTCGGGAACGTTCCGGCGGACGCCCGATTGGGATTAAAATCGCAGCCGGCCGGATCGAACGTGACCTGGAATACTGCACCTATGCAGGCCCGGATTTCATTACAATCGACGGACGCGGCGGTGCAACCGGTTCAAGCCCGCTCCTTTTGCGGGAAGCCACATCCGTCCCGACGATTTATGCGTTGTACCGTGCGCGGAAGTATTTAAATTCTGTCCATTCTGATATCTCCCTAATAATTACCGGCGGGCTGCGGGTATCATCTGATTTTGCCAAAGCCCTTGCCATGGGTGCAGACGCAGTTGCCATCGCAAGTGCTGCACTGATTGCGGCAGCCTGTCAGCAATACCGAATCTGCGGCAGCGGGAACTGCCCGGTTGGCATCGCCACGCAGGATAAAGCCCTGCAAACCCGGCTGGATGTCGATGCGGCTGCTATGCGGGTGGCGAATTTTCTTAATGTGTCACTGGAAGAACTGAAGATGTTCGCCCGGATCACAGGTCATTCTTCCATCCATGATTTGACAACAAATGACCTGGTTACCATCAACCGGGAAATCTCCGAATTTACCAATATTCCGCACGCTTAAAATCAGCCCCGGCATATTCCGGGGCTAAAATGCTATTTCAGGTATTTTTTCCTGTTTGCTGCAGTATTCTTGTAGTACGTGACCGCCGTTAACTTTTTCGAACCGACCAGTTTCTTTAGAGCCGCATTATTTAGGCAAGTTATGAAATAAAAAATAATTTTAAGATTTTCTTTACGCAGACAATATTTCCCTGCCAAGCTCGTACAGAGAAACCAGTTTTCGGCAGTTCTCTTTCCCCAGATCCGCATAGATTTCACAACGGTTGATCTCATACGCGAACGGATCCGGTTCAATACCAAGGCTTTTCAGGTACGTATCCATGACCAGCTCCGGCTTCAGGTTTGATACGCTTCCGGACGCAAGCTTCAAAAAGACAGTTTCGTCCTGGAATAGCCACTCATAAATCATTGGTCGGATATCTACTTCCTTCTCTGAACGCTTCGTCTTTTTCATAACTGGAATCGCTTCTCTGCCAAAATAATCCGCCAGGCTGTTTTTCCAGTCAACTGCCGGTTCATGTCCGGCGCGAAAGCGAACGGTATAATCCGCCGCGGCGACAAGTGTCATGGCTTTATCCGCCTTTCCTTCCGGTATCTGTACAAAACCCGTGACCTTAAGCTCCTCCGTTCCGGCCTGATTCATCCTTTTGATTGCTTCTTCCGAAGAAATCGGAGAAAGCAGTTCAATATCCATATATTCCGCATCGCTCGTAAGTCCGATGCCAAGAGGAGAGGCAAAAGACATAATCATGTGAGGATTGAAGCCTTCGGTAAAAGCAACGCCAATTTCGGCACGCCGGAGCAGCTTCTGAAAATAACGCATCACGTCGAGATGCCCGATGAATTTCATACTTCCTTTTTTTGAAAACCTAACCCTTACTTTCAACACAGACACCTCCTCCATAGCAGCGTGAGCCGCAGCCGGAACATTGTTGGCGGCAATTTGGCGTCACCTCTGCTACCTGCGCTTTCTTCCATTCTTTTTTCAAAAATTCTTTCGTCACACCAATGTGAATGAAGTCCCAGGGGAAAATTTCATCCAGTGACCGTTCTCGAAGCGTATAGAAATCCATATCAATACCGGTATGCGCAAACGCGGACAGCCAGCGGTCATAATTCCAGAATTCCGTCCAGGCATCGTAGAGTGCGCCGTTTCGATAGGCGTTCTCGATCACATCTGCGATCCTGCGGTCACCGCGGGCAAATACCCCTTCCAGCAGTGTGACATCTGCCTGGTGCCAGTTATAACGGATGCTTTTATGATTCAGCATATCCTTGATTTCGTGATTGACTGTCTTCGCAAAGCCCAGATAATCCCCCATTGGATGCATGGAAGCCCACTGGAAAGGTGTAAAAGGCTTTGGGACGAAAAAGGAAGTGCTGACCGTGATCTGGCATTTTCCGTTGCGTTCTTCTTTTGGCAGCTCATAATAGGTGCGGGCAATCTTATCCGCAAGGTGCGCGATCTCCGTCCGGTCCTCGTCCGTCTCCAGAGGCAGGCCAAGCATAAAATAAAGCTTGACTTTATTCCAGCCGCCTTGAAAGGCTTCGTCAGCCCCCTGCAAAATCACTTCCTCCGTCAGCCCCTTGTTGATCACATTTCGCATCCGCTGCGACCCTGCCTCCGGGGCGAAGGTCAGACTGCTTTTGCGCACATCCTGTATCTTCCCCATCACATCAAGAGAGAAAGCGTCAATGCGCAGAGAGGGAAGGGAGATATTGATATTCTGACTGCCAAATTCATCAATTAAATATGTCACAATCCCTTTCAGTTCACTGTAATCACTGGAACTCAGCGAACTGAGGGAAATCTCTTCCTGGCCTGTAGCCTCCAGCATTCGTGCGGCATGCTCTTTCAGGCATTCCAGGCTCCGTTCCCGCAGCGGACGGTAAATCATGCCTGCCTGACAAAAGCGGCAGCCGCGGATACACCCACGCTGAATCTCCAGAACCACGCGATCCTGAGTCACTTTCATATATGGGACGACTGGTTTTTCCGGATAGGGAGCATCCGTCATATCCATAACGACCTGCTTCTCAATCACAGCGGGGATATCCGGTTCATTTGGCAGGAAAGACGCAATCGTACCGTCTTCCTTGTAGGTCACATCATATAAGGATGGTACATAGATACCCGGAATTTTCGCCGCCTGATGCAGAAACTCCTTCCGTGACACCCCACTTTCGCGGCAGCATTTATATAGGTCAAACAAAGCGTCATAGACGGTCTCTCCTTCACCGATATAAAACAGATCAAAAAAGGGCGCTAATGGTTCCGGATTATAAGCGCAGGGACCACCGCCGATCACAAGCGGATCCTGTTCATTGCGTTCCGACGCGCGCAGAGGTATCTGCGCCAGATCCAGAATCTGCAATACGTTGGTATAGCACATTTCATACTGCAGGGTAATGCCCACAAAATCAAAATCCCGGATCGGCTCCTGAGATTCCAGAGCAAAAAGGGGAATGCTCTGTTCCCGCATGATTTTATCCAGATCCACCCACGGCGAATAGACGCGCTCACACCAGACATCCTTCCTTTTATTGAACATATCATACAGAATCTGGATTCCTAAATGGAACATACCGATCTCGTAGACATCGGGAAAGCACATCGCAAAGCGGATGTCTATCTCATTTTTATTTTTCATCACTGCGTTGATTTCGCCGCCGATATAGCGGGCCGGCTTCTCAACGGAAAGCAATATTTCGTCACTTAATGCTAATTTTCGCATGAAATCCTCCCAGTTTTTTGAACTGTGGAAAGATTACCACAAATGTGCAAAGGAATCAAGATAACTTTGTTTTCCGGTTACAAATCATCTTTTGCCATGCTGCCATTACGTTTTCAACCCTGACCAGTAGCTTTGTCAATACAAATATTTGACATCTATTATTCCGGCTGTTAAAATCACTACAGTTTTACATAAGAAGATATGAGGTAATTATTTTATGAATCAGTATATCATCTGCCGTATGCGGAATGCCGTTTTTTCTTTTTTACTCAATGATGGAAAGGCCGTTGAGATCCATTGTGACCGGGAAGAGAATGCCTCGATTCTCGGTAATATTTATGTGGGACGGGTACGGGACATCGCCCGGAATATAGGCGCTGCCTTTGTGGAGATCGCGCCGGGTACGGTATGCTATCTTCCGCTGGATGAGATTCAGAATCCCACTTTTACGAAAAAAGGAAGCTCGCCGAAGCTCCAGATGGGAGATGAACTCCTTGTGCAGCTTTCCAGAGAAGCAATCAAAACAAAATATCCTTCCGTCACGACGAACCTGGTTTTCCACGGAAAATATTTGCTGCTGACTACCGGAAGGATGCAAATCAATGCTTCCTCTAAGCTTGCGGCTGAGGAGAAAAAAAGGCTGATCGAACTCGTAAAAGAAATGGACGGACAAAAGGAAGAAAGGTCTTATGGATGGCTACTGCGCACGAACGCACAAGGTGCCGATCAGGATACGCTGCAGCGGGATATGGAACGTCTGCTGACCCTGTATCAAAAGGTACTTACAGATGGGGTGCACCGAGTCTGTCACAGCTGCGTTTTTGCAGCCCCGCATGCCTGGATTGCCCGCCTTTCCGACCTCTATGATTCTTCCGCAGAGCGTTTTCTGACAGACGACGAATCTATCTGGCAGGAAGCGAAGGAATATCTGTCTGCCTGTCAGCCGGAAGACCTGCCGCGGCTGTCTTTTTACCAGGATACCCTGCAGCCGCTCTGCAAAAAGTATTCGCTTGAACGGCAGCTGGACAATGCCCTGTCTGAGCAGGTCTGGCTGAATTGCGGCGGTTATCTAGTGATTCAGCCAACGGAAGCGCTGACTGTAATCGATGTGAATTCCGGAAAATATGAAGGCAGCTCGAAAAACCGGCAGAAGGCCTTTTTCAAAATCAATCAGGAAGCCGCCAGAGAGGCGGCTCGCCAGATCCGGCTGAGAAATATCAGCGGGATTATTATCATTGATTTCATCAATATGGACTCTGCCGATGACAGGGAAGAACTGCTTCACTATCTTGAAGGACAGCTTCGCCAGGATCCGATCCGCACGGTTCTGGTGGATATGACGAAGCTGTCTCTTGTAGAGATTACCCGGATGAAAAAGGAGAAACCGCTATATGCGCAGATCACCTGAAAAGAATCTCAGGCTGCTTTCCTTTTCCGTCTCAGAGTGCATGACAGGTTTGCGCCTATAAGTCCAAGTCCGGCCAGCGCCAGTATGAACCAGAACAGAGGTCTGGATGGATCCCCTGTTTTCGGGCTTCCGTCAGAGGAATCTGAAGTTATGGTTTTTCCGTTCTCTGTCTCACTTTCTGATTCACTTGGTGTCTCACTTTCCGTCTCGGTTTCTTTATTTGTTGCCCGTTCCGTTTCCGTCTCCGATTCTGTCTCGCTTTCTGTTTCGGTTTCCGGTTCGGGCGTGTGCTGATTTGTCAGAAGGAAGCCTTCTTCTGTTTCTGCGACAGAAGAGGTATATCCTTCGATTTCTGTCTCAGAAAGGCTATAGAGAATTTCTTCGCCTCCGTCTATATATTGCGGCAGATTCATAAAAGTGTATGTCCAGTTTTCTGCTGCCGTAAGGACAGCGGTATACTGGCTGCCATCAGAACCGATCAGAAGAACGTCCACGGTATCAGGGCGAATGCCATCCTGATCATCCTCATCCTCCCACAGCTTGACAACTGTGCGCTCTGTAGTGAAAATCTCATGTGTATTGATAAAGGTAAACATATAGCCGTCCTCTGAAGTCGTAAGTTCAGCATCGTAATATGCGGTTGGATCCTCCTGGATCGTATAGACAACCTTTTCTCCATGACAATAATACACAGGAAGTCCGGTAAACGTCTCACTCCAGCCCTTTTCTTCGGTCAGATCCGCGGTGTAGCTGCTGCCATCTGAGCCGGTCAATGTCACGCGCAGGAAATCCGCGCGGACACCATCCCGATTTTCTTCATCCTGCCATATTTTGTTCACGGTCACCTCTGTGGTTTCCGGTATATGGGTATTGGTGATGGTAAACTGATAATCGCTGTCCTGCACTGTTTCGGTTGTGTATCCACCCACGTCAGTCTCACTCACAGAATAAGAAATGACCGTGCCATGATTGTAATAGACCGGCAGACCGGAAAACAGGAAGGAATATCCGCTATCTTCTGTCAGCTCCGCCTCGTAAGAGCTTCCGTCGTTTCCAGAGAGCCGCACTAAGATGCTCTCCGGGCGGACGCCATCCTGATTGTCTGCATCCTCCCAGTTTTTCAGTACAACGACATCCGTCACAGCCGGAATATGATTGTTGGTTACTGCAAAGCTGTAGCCATCCTCTCCTGGCAGCACCTCTTCTGTGTAGCCGTCAATCTCCTTTTCCTGCAGAGAATACGTGATGAGAGTTCCCTCCCTCCAGTATTTTGGCAGCTCCTCGAACGTGTACTTCCACTCTCCTTCTTCGGTCAGCTCTGCCTCCCGCGTTGAACCATCTGAGCCTGTTAATGTCACTGTAATTACACTTGTACGCGCGCCGTCCTGGTCGTTTTCGTCGTCCCATATCTTTTCAACGGAAACATCTGTAAGTGTAATCTTATGTGTATTAGTCAGCTCAAACAGCTGTGTGCTGTCCGCATCCGCCACCTCACTCTCATAGCCTTCTACCGGAGCTTCTTCCAGACGGTAGGTAATCCGTGTGCCTGCATTCCAGTACACCGGCCATTCCGTGAAGGTGTACTTCCAGCCTTCTTTTTCGGTTACTGTGGCCGTACGGACAGAACCATCCGAGCCGAAAAGTGTTACCTCGATGCCGGTTGGGCGAATCCCGTCCCGATTTTCATCATCCTCCCATTCCTTTTTCACGGAATACGCTGTCTCTTCCGCTTCATGCGTATTTGTAACCGTGACAGAATAACCGGATTTCCAGTCTCCTTCCACGGAGGAACAGGTTGTAGTATATCCTTTTATCCGCGTCTCCGTTACAGTATAGCTGACAACCTGTCCTGATACATAAGCCGGGAGATCATTGAAAACGCAGCGCTGCTCTGCTGCTGTACAGGAAAGCACAGCTTCCTTCGATACTACCGTTGTTTTTACCCCATTCTCTCCTGTAATAGCCCCGGTCAGAGAAAAGACGGCGTCGGCGCGCAGGCCGTCCTGATTGTCGTTATCTTCCCATACCTTTTTAACGGTCAGTGTCGTCGTTTTCGCTGTGTCTGTTACCGTCAGTGTTTCCGTCCTTGTGTCATTGATCAGAAGCTGTGCGGACCAGACGCCGTCTGCTGCCTCGGTCGCCACTTTTACTGTCTGTGTATCGGCTAACAGCTGATAACCTTCTGGTGCCTGATATTCAGATAAGGTATAGAGCCCGGTCGGCAGGTGGCGGGCAATAACCGCTCCGTCCGTTCCAGTCGTCAGATATGCCTCCTTGCCAGGCTGGCTGCTCCGTCCAATATAGGAGCCATCCGCAAAGGTCAGATATTTCCCCTCGGTATCCTGAAGCGTAAACACAGCGCCGCCAAGAGGTGTGCCGGTACCCTGCTCTGTTTTGATGATTGTCAGCGAAGCAGACAGTTCCACAAACCCGGCGTCGAGATTGCCGCTCTCATAGAGATATGCGTACATCTCATCCAGAACCGGCATGGAAATATCGCTGATCCATGCATTTTCAAGGACGGTCTCATCCGTGCGGATGATGGTCGCTGCAGCATCAGAATTGACACTCTCGTCCGTTCCGCTGTTTCGGATTGTCAGCCCATACGCTTCAGTGCCGGTAAACACGACGTAGTAAGTGCCGGATTCCAGATTGTTAAAGCAGTAATTTCCCTCTGCGTCCGTCAGCGCCGCTTTTACACAATTTCCAAACACATCATAAGCCGTATAAAGCTTTGTATTGTTTACTGCTGCTGCAGTATTTGCCATTGTGTCATAGACAGACGCAGAGGTTCGATACAAAGAGACAGTCATCCCCTCTATCCGTTCTTCTTTATTGTCACGGATACCGTCACCGTCCGCGTCAATCCAGGCAATTCCGCTTATTATTCTCTCTGCTACCTGGATTTTTACCGTATTGCTCTCCACTAAGGCAGCCTGTCCGTCCGCGTATTCGTAAAAAGAATTCGCGTAAATGTCGCCGGATGCCTGTACTTCTCCGGAATTGTCCTTTATCAATTCGCCGGAAGAATCTTTGACCGCCAGTGTTATGGTGATTTTTACGTATTCCTGCGCATTTACGGTGCCAAGGTCAAAAAGTATGCCTGAGGCTCCGCTGACAGACATATCCATAAAGGAAATGGCAGAACCATTTATTTTTCCGCCGCTTATCTCTGTCCAGCTATAGCTGTCACTTCCGTTTAAGATTGCTTCCACGGCGCTCTCCTCTCCTGCGTCTTCGTCCCTGGTTATCCGGATGCTGTTCTTTCCATCCGCGAACGTCCCAGGCGCATTGGAAAAGTCCAGCAAAATACTCTCCAGTACGTAGCTTCCGCTATACTCACTGCCCCTTGTGTCGCCGTCATAAGGCAGAATATCATACAGCATTACACCGGAAGCTTCCTCTTCCGCACTGTTGCCATAGCGGAGAACATAGGTTAATTCTTCCCCTTCTTCCACAATGCTGCGCTCCACATCCTTAGAAATGGAAGTGCTTGCCAAACGGATAACACGGATGGTCGTCTCAGAATAATTGCCAAACGTACCTGTTATCAGACGATGATCCTTATCGGACATAATTGACGTTGAAATTGTGATGTTTTCATTATTCTGGACATCATCTGCTGTTCCGGCAGCTCCGATCAGACAAGACAGGGTAATGCCCTCTATGGCTTCGCCTGCGGTCTGGGATGGAAGTTCCCAGATCACGGTGCTGGTTCCGTCATCATTCTCTCTGACCTGAGACGGCGCCAGGCTGGCACTGTTCATGATATAGGTCAGATTCGCCGGCAGAGTCGCCCAGATCGTCACATCGGTCACCTCCGTGGAGGAGGATACTTCATTGTTCTCCGATACCGTAGTCACTTCAGGATGGATGAGATACGTCACCGTGCGCTCCCCGATATCCAGATCATATACAGATTTACTGATCGTTGTGCCTGCTGTTGTGCTTGTCGTATCTGCTACCTGGATTGATACGCCCGTCTTGCATCCGATAATCAGACAGGAATTCCCGGCCTGGTACCCGCCTGTGTGGCCAGCCACAATACTGCCATTCTCATAGACTGCTTTTTCATATTCCATATAGCGGATATGTTCCGGAGACTGATAGCCATCCGCATAGGATCCCAGGCTCCAGTCGGCAGCTCCAAGGCCGTAAGCGCCTCCGCCATAAGAAAACTCTGTCCAGGAAATGACATCCGTACAATTTCTCCACGCCCGCACATCATTCGTGGTAGAGTATACGCTTCCGATTTCAGCGCTTTCTTTCACATCTACGAGCATATACAGCAGAATCACTGCCGGATTTTCGGAACCCATATAAAGTTCGCAGTCCCGGATCTCATACAGGAAACCAACACAGGTGTATCCCGCCGCGTTCAAGGCATCTATGCTTTCAAAATAAATGAGCGCTTCTTCGTGTGTATCGTTCATCTCTGTTTCGCTCTGCCACCCTGTTTTATCCGGCTTTGCGGCAAACAGCACCCGGATCGAACCGGCTTTGCTCTGTTCATTACAGAGCGATACAGCGTAACAGGATGTCGTTCCATCCGGTATTTCAAAGGCATCATCGTCAATTTTCTGGAGGATATTTACCGATGACAGATATCCATCTCCGCTGTAATCAACCACGGTTTTCACCAGGATCTGTTCTCCCTGGACGGCATAAAAATCCCCTGCGGACCATTCAGATGCCCGATTCTCGAAGTCAGTCGTATTGAAATGATTCCGCTTGGTGATGCTGCCTTTTTCGTAGAGAGTAACATTCATACCGCTGCTGTTGTCTGAGTCCCTCTGGTCAGAGGCCGTCAGCTGTCCGGAAAGGGAGGAGGCGGCAAGACTGCCCGCTTCAATCCAGAAATACAGATTTGAGGTACTTTCCACATTCCTTGCAAAGCTGACAACAACCTGAACGTAGCCTGCGGAAAAACAGCCGATATTTGCGCCATAAATATCCGGTTCCATATTATCACAGCTCGTCGTAGGGAAATTCAGCTGATCCAGGTCAAAGGAATAACCGGACACGGTCACATGATAAATACTGGTATTTTCCGTATCCTGTACAATATTCCATCCTCCGCCCGAATAGCAGGATCTGATACTGGAAGCTCCGCCGCTGTTAAACGGCTGGCAGCGGACGCCGTATGCGGTAGAAACAGATCCACCGGCAGCCATCGCCCTGCCAAGCTTGCCCACGGTTGTCAGGCTGGCGGCTTCATTTTCCCGGTAATCCCAGAGAATCGGGGTATAGTTTTCTTCCGAACTCACATCCGTTCCGTCCAGTGTTTCCGTCAGAGTCAGGTCAAAGGTAATATTCCCGGAAGGAAGTTCTATTCCTTTCAGCCCTTTGTCTACAGACGAATTGTAAAGCTGCAGAGTAAGCGCATACCCTTCCAGCCGCCCGTAAACGGATCCATCCGTGTCCTCGCTGCTGATTGTTCCTGACTGCGTGTCAAAGTATGCCAGATAACTGCAGGAGGCGTTTCTCACAAGATTGATATTATAACGCGGCATGGCAGATATCTTTACCGCTTCAGAGGAAACATTCTGGTAAAGGCTTTCCTCATTTCCTTCCATCCAGACCATAAAATCAGGCTGAATAACTGCACCGTTCTTCGCTGCTTTCACGTAGATACCGACACTCAGTGTACCGGTACCGGGTATCGCGTTTGCGTCCCCGCTTTTGGAAAGGTAGCGTTTTCCGGTAAGCACCTGTTCTGTGACGGTCTTTTCTTTATCCCACTGGGAGGACGAAGTCCCGTCATCGTAAACATAGGTAACTGCCTGATCCACACACCAGTTCAGAGTATCCGTATTAAATTCCGCGACGGACGGATCGCAGGCAAGCGTAAATGCAACCATCAGATAGGCCTCATCCACGGTTTCCGTCGGATCCATCAGTGCCGTCGTATACTCTAAAGTATAGTTCACATAATCAAACGTCCGCACGATGCGGTTATCCGCCCCGGCATCATTACCGGCCTCGTCGTCATCGTCAAACGGAGCCGTACCGTCTGTGAGGCTCTTTACTGTCAGGGCAGAGACATAACTCTTATTGACATTGATCCCACTCTCCGTGTCCTCGTCATCGGATTCCAATGATAAAGAATTCACGGAAGCTGCCATGGCATCCTCCAGGACTTCTGTTTCTATCGCGGATCCATAGCTTTCTTCTGCTGTCTCTGTCTCCGGCCCATCTGTAATCTCGACTGTGTCAGTATTTTCTCCATCTGTCACTTCTTCAGACGCTTCTGCCGCTGCTGCATCTGCGCTGTTTGCATTCGTATCTGTGTTCAGGGAAGCATCGTCAGAGCCTTCATCCATTCCAACCGGATTACTATTTTCACCGGATGCGTCAGCTGATGGAAGCTCTGTATTGATCGCTTCCGTAATTGCTGTTTCTGAAATCTCTGTTTCCGCGTTGCCCGTTTCTGTTTTTAATGTCTCTGTATCCGTCTCTGTGCCGTTCTCAGGCAAAATTTCAGAGAGCGTCTCCGATTCTGCTGCGGACATTTGTTCTGGTGAAGCAAACGCTGCCAGAAGAGCCGCACAAAGTACGCCTGAAAGAATTCTTCTTATTCTTTTTTTCATACTGCTTTTCCTTTCTCTGCTCCGACCATTCGCAATCCCCAATGATTATCTGAAGGAAGCCGTAAAGCTGCGGAGCAGCTGTAGATTTGATGAGTCTGGGTTTATCCGCCGCCAAAGGCAGGGCGGATATGGTTTGTCATATTGGAAAACTTATCTTAGGTAATGAATCTGGATAAGAGCGGCAGAATACCGCTGATGGAAATGCCTTTTTAAGGCGCTCAGATTAAATAAGAATGAAATCATATGAATTCATTTAAACACACGTAGTATATCACAACGTTTTTGAGATGTCACGTACTTTATTATAAAATTTTTCTAAACGGAGAGTTTTTGTTTGACAGGGAAGCCTGGAGAACGTTTTTACCGGACAAAAAAAGGGCGGAATCTCCCGCCCTCTTACAGAAATGCTGCCTGATGCTATCGTTTCGCAAGCTCCTCTGTGATATCCTCCCAGGTCAGTCCTTTTTCTGACATGAGAACCATGACATGATAGAGGAAATCGGATATTTCATAAACGACCTCTTCCGGATCCGGATTTTTGGCCGCAATGATAATTTCCGAGGCTTCCTCGCCTACTTTTTTCAGAATCTTATCAATTCCCTTGTCAAACAGATAATTGGTATAAGAGCCCTCTTTTGGGTGCTGCTTCCGGTCTTCAATTACGGAAAATACCTCCTCAAATACCCGCATGGGGTTCGAGGAGTCATAGTTCTTTGTAAGTATCGGGCGGTAGAAACAGCTTCTGTTTCCTGTGTGGCAGGCTGCTCCCACCTGAACGACCTTTGCAAGAAGGGTATCATTATCGCAGTCAATGACCAGCTCCCGCACATACTGAAAATGCCCGGAGGTCAGCCCCTTGACCCAAAGCTCCTTCCGGCTGCGGCTAAAATAGGTCATTCTCCCGGTCCGAATAGTCGTTTGATAGGCTTCCTCGTTCATATAAGCGACCATCAGCACCTCCAGAGTCCGGTAGTCCTGTACTACGACCGGAAGTAATCCGTCGCTGCCGGTTTTTATGTCCTCCCAGGCGAGAGCAGACTCATATGTGTTGACTGTAATTCCGGCTTCCTTCAGCGCGTGCTTTACTTCCATGAACGCAAACTCATCCTGCGCAAATTCTTCACAGAAAATACCGGTCGCGTTATTTCCAAGAAGGGCAATGGCCTTTTGAAGCATTACGGAATACGCGGATTCACTATCCCTGGAATCTGCGGCGGCATCTGCCTGTGCAGCCAGATTCCCGACCGCACAGTAAACATCCTGCAAATCTGTTTCACAGCACAAAGCATCGCTCAATAACACAACACCGCTAAGAAGCTCCGCCTGAGACTGCGCTGTGCTGCATTCTGCTGCTGTTTTAACGCAGGCGAGCATTTTCTCTTTTCCGAAACGGGCGGAAGCTTCCGCTGTCAGCTCCACATTTTCCTCTTTTCCATAATTGAAAAAAACTTTGGAGCAGCCGGCGTAGATCAGTTTTTTCACATCCTCCAGCCGCCGGATATTGCCGCCGCCATAGATCGGCAGATCTGTTGAGCGGCTGATTTTTTTGATTGCAGCGATTGACTGGTCATGTTCCGCGTCGCCATCCGACAGATCAAAAATCAGCAGCGCGTCCGCGCCAAAATTCTCACAGGATGCCGCAAAACCCGGCACGTCCGGAATCACCGTCGTTTTATTGTATCGCGTTGCAAGATTTCCCTTCAGGCACAAAGGGACAATCAGTTCTCTGTTTTTCATGTAATTTTCTCCTCGAATAGATACTATGGTGTAATAAAGGACAGCCCGGCAGCGCCCAAAGCAGATATCCCTTTATAAAGTCCCTTTCGTCGAAAGCACATCGGTAATGCGCGGATCAAAGCAGGTCGCCTCATCAAGCGCCTTCGCGAAAGCTTTGAACATCGCCTCTGCCATATGATGGCTGTTTCCGGCGCGCAGCATACAAAAATGCAGGTTCATCGCCGCGGAGTATGATACTGCATAGAAAAATTCGCGTACCATTTCCGTGTCCATCTCTCCAATTCGTTCCGTTGGAAAAACTGCGTCTGAACAGAAGCAGGGGCGTCCGCACAGATCAAGCGCACACAGCACCAGCACTTCATCCATCGGAAGTGTCCGCTCCCCATAGCGGCGGATTCCTTTCTTATCCCCGACAGCCTGCCGGATTGCTTCGCCCAGGACAATCCCCGTATCCTCAATCGTATGATGACAGTCCACCTGAAGGTCTCCATCTGCTTCCACAGTCAGATCAAACAGACCGTGTCTGGCGAAACCTTCCAGCATATGGTCAAAAAAACCGATTCCTGTATGGATCTGTGCTTTTCCCATGCCGTCCAGGTTCAGCTCTATGTGAATTTTCGTCTCTTTTGTATTACGTATTACTTCCGCTGTTCTGCCCATGAACGCTCGCTCCCTCCCATCGCCTTTTTCATTCAAACCTCACCCGGATCGAGTTTGCGTGAGCCGTCAGAGCCTCCGCGTCCGCAAACGCGATAATATCATCCTTCACCGGCTCCAGCGCTTCTCTCGAATAATAGATAATACTGGATTTTTTTACAAAATCATCGACGGAAAGCGGTGAGAAAAACTTTGCTGTCCCATTTGTCGGGAGAATGTGGTTTGGTCCCGCATAGTAATCGCCAAGCGGCTCACTGCTGTGTTCACCGATAAAGATCGCCCCGGCATTTTTGATCTTCATCATGACTTCAAATGCATTTTTTGTCACGATTTCCAGGTGTTCCGACGCAATCGCGTTCGCCGTGTCAATCGCATCCTCCATAGAATCTGCCAGAAGAATATATCCATAGTTATCCAGCGACTGCCGGATGATATCCGCGCGGGAAAGGACTTTCAAATATTCCTCAATCTCCTCTGACACCTTCTGCGCCAGAGTCTCGCTCGTCGTTACCAGAATGGCAGAGGCCAGCCTGTCATGCTCAGCCTGAGACAACAGATCCGCAGCTACATAATGCGCGTTTGCAGTCTCATCTGCCAGCACAAGGATTTCGCTCGGTCCCGCGATCGAATCAATACCGACGCTGCCATACACCGCTTTTTTCGCCAAAGCGACATAAATATTGCCCGGTCCGACAATTTTATCTACCTTCGGAATGCTTTCCGTGCCATAAGCAAGCGCGGCAATCGCCTGCGCGCCGCCCACCTTGTAGACCTCATCCGCCCCTGCCTCACAGGCCGCGACCAGGGACGACGCAGGAACCTTCCCATCCTTTCCGGGCGGTGTTGCCATGATAATCCTGCCCACGCCCGCAACTTTTGCCGGGACAATATTCATCAGTACCGAAGAAGACAGAACTGCCGTACCGCCCGGCACATAGACTCCCACCGTACCGAGCGGGGTGATTTTCTGCCCCAGCATTGTACCGTTGTCCGTGCTGTCAAACCAGCTGTAGCGGCGCTGCTTTTCATGGTAGCTGCGGATATTCGCAAGCGACCTGCGCAGAACTCCCAGGAATTCCGGATCTACCGCCGCGTAGGCCTCGTCCACCTCTTCCCTGGTCACACGCACGCTGGCAGCCGTGATCTCTACCCCGTCAAACTGTCTGGTATAATCGAAAACCGCCGCGTCGCGGTTGTCCTTTACGTTTTTTATAATAGCCGCCACACGCTCCTCATAGCCCTGATAGCTGTCCGGGCTGCGCTTCAGAAGCTGTGTCAGAATATCTTTTCTGGCTTCTTCCGTTAATTGAATGATACGCATATATCCTTCCGTTCCTTTCCTGCTATTTGAAATAATGTTAATATGACTCACATACCTACATACAAATTCAATTTCTCCAGAAGCTCCGTAATCCTTGCGTTCTCCATCCGCATGCTGACCGGATTGACTGTTACGCGCGCAGACAGCGGGCATACCTCTTCAAGCACCACCAGTCCGTTTTCCCGGAGAGTGGAGCCGGTCTCTACAATGTCAACAATCACTTCGGAAAGGCCAACAATCGGAGCCAGCTCAATCGAACCATTCAGCTTGATAATCTCAACCGTCTGATTCTTCTGGTTATAAAAATAATCCTTCGCGATATTGGGATACTTGGTCGCTACGCGAATGCGCTCCTGGCTGTTCAGAAGCTCTCTGGCTGATTCCGGACCGCAGACACACATCCGGCATTTGCCAAAGCCGAGATCCAGCACTTCGTAAATCTTCCGGTTTTCTTCGAGGATCGTGTCTTTTCCAACAATGCCGATATCCGCCGCGCCATATTCTACATAAGTCGGCACATCCGGTCCCTTTGCGAGAAAAAAGCGGAGCTTCCGTTCTTCATTTACAAAAATCAGTTTGCGCGTATCCGGGTCGTTAATCTCCTCACAGGTGATCCCCACCTTTTCAAAAAGCTCCAGTGTTTTTTTTGCCAGACGTCCCTTACAAAGCGCAAACGTCAGATACCTCTCATCACTCATACCCTCTGCTCCTATACTCTCTATAGTTCCACCGTCATCTCGCAGGAAGATGCGCGCGCGTATTCCCGGCATTCTTCTCTGGAGCGCCATTCAGTAACCCGGCAAAGCTCCACATAAATGCCCTCCGCCCGCAGTCTGGATGCACGTGCGATCGCGTCTGCCTGATTTACACTCTCATAAATAATCACACAATGTCTTCCGGGAACCTCCGGATGGATATTCTGCCTGGAAAGAGCCGAAAGCAGCTGGTCGATCACTGTAACAAAGCCAACCGCCGGAGCATCTTTGCCAAAATGGCGCACCAAGCCGTCATAACGTCCGCCTTTTAAGATCGGCGCGCCTGTGCCGTAGGTATAACCGCGGAATATAATTCCCGTGTAATACATATACCGGCTGCGAAGGCCGAGATCGAAGGAGACATATTTCTCCACGCCATAAAGCTTCAGAATATCCAGTATCTCCCGCAGCCGCTTTAGCGCCAGAAGGGCATCGGCATTGTCGGTCAGGGATTCCGCCCGGTCTAATACCTCCACTCCCCCAAACAGTCCAGGCAGCGACGCAAAACATTTCTTCAGAGAGTCACAGAGATTCTTTCCGGAAAGAAGCTTTTCCGCGCCAAATGTATTTTTATTTGAAATCAGCTCCTTCAGCTCCGATGTACTCTGCTCATCCAGCCCGGCCTCTTTTACCAGCGCGTCAAAATATCCGCAGTGGCCGAGGCTGATCTGGAATTCCTCAAGGCCGGAAGCAAGCAGCATCTGAACTGCCAGTGCGATCACCTCCGCATCCGCGTCCGCACTGTCATCTCCAATCAGCTCCCCGCCAATCTGCGTGGTCTCCTTTAGCCGACCCTGATAGCTGGAATTGTTGATAAACGCATTCCCCAGATAGGTCAGACGCAGCGGCATATTATCATTTAAATAGTATTTGGAAGCCGCGCGTACCGTGGGCGGCGTAAAATCCGGCCGCAGCACCAGCGTATTCCCTTCCCGGTCGAAAAATTTGTAAAGCTCCCTGGATGGAATTGTACCAACCTCGCGGCTGAAAACATCAAAAAACTCAAAGGTAGGCGTCTCGATATCCCGATATCCGTAAGATCGTATCACGGTGTGCAGCTTTTCCTGCAGCGCCAGCTTCTGCTCACATTCTCTGCCGTATATATCCCGGACTCCCTCCGGTGTATGTAATATTTTCTGCATAAATTATCTCCTGATCCTGTTCCATGATTTTCTGGTATGAAAATTTTTCATCCCGTTAATCTTCCTTATTGTACGCAAAAATAAGGGAATTGTCCAGTCTGACTTTGCGTTTTCAGCTGAGATTCTGTTGACATTTGTCAAAAATAACAGTAAAATAAAGAAAAGATTTAAAAAATACGCCAAAATGATGCCTATAATGCTACAGACAGATAGAAGTAACTGTAATAGTTGACGAATCTGCAAAAAAGATTGCATCAGAATTAAATGGAATTGCACCACAGAACATCCGTTCTTAATGAGGGCTTATAATAATGAAAAAAACACAATCGCACCGGATAAGAACATATTTTCGCTTTTTTATTTTCATCTTCGTCTTTTTCCTGTATTTTGCGGGTGTTTTTGTCATGCCAGGCCATGCAGACTCTGCTCTGACGGCACAGGCCGCGTCTGCAAATGTTCCGAGCCTGAACGCCAGAATCACGCAGAATAACATCCTGAAGCTTCTGAATACGTATGATACCGATGGCGCTTATCTTTTAAAAAACAGGATCGCGGCGGGTGATGATATCCTGACGTGGTTTGCAGGCTGTTCAGACATCTTAAGCGGCATTGACACCGCAGTTCACGAAGAGACCCATCTCTATTCCTACGCGGCAGAGAAAAACGGGAAAGCCGCCTATTACGTTGGCAATCAGAAAACAATTTATGTTCCCTATACAGAGGTCTTTCCAAGCATAGAAATGGCTTCTTCCATCCCTTCCAGTATGCGGACCTTCCGGTACAGTGCCTATATTGCGGATGCGGACGATGATCTGGCTTCGAATGTGGATGGTATTTATGGCCTGCTGAATGAATTTATGGCCTACCGCTCCGGCATGAGTACGATTCTCTCCCTCTACGATTATCTGATCGATCAGGACGCTGACTGGGATACCTGGATGCTTTTTATCAATGAATGTGAAAATGATATGCAGGCTTACGCGGAATTCAAATACTACATTCTGCATTATCTCTATTACGCAAAGCAGAATTACCCGGACATCTACAGGGCAATCATTCAGAATACCCAGTTTTGCAAGGCATATAAAAAGCTGGAGAGCAGCTATGCAAAGCTGATCCGGCAGTATCAGAAGGATCTGAAAAAGCTGCAGAAATATTACGCAAAAAAAGGATACACGCTTACAATTAAAAACAGCACAATTTCCCTGACGACTCCTCAGAAAAGGACTATCTGTATGTGCCGCTGCTACAGTACCTATCTGAAGCTGGAAAAGAAGCTAAACAAAACGCGCTATACGAATCTGCATAATAAGCTGCTTGCCGGAGTCAGTTAAGCTTCCCTCTCATCCAGATCGCGCTGCAGCGCGTCCAGATACGGCACCAGAAGGCCTCCCCGCGGCTGGATGTAATAATTCTGGTCAAGTTCCTCATAACGAAAGCTTTTCCGTCCGCCGTTCTGCGCGCGATTCCAGAATTTCATCATGTCCCGGTACGGCAGGTAAAACAGTTCATTCCTCATGCTGAAAAATAAAATCAAAAAGGAAATTCCGCCCTGCTCTTCAAATCGGGTCATGAATTCTACCTGGTGCGGGTGAATATTTTGCAGAGCGAAAGTATCCACCGTACACTCCTTCGCGTCAAAACAGACCGGAAGCCCCTGCACCACACCGATGTAATCAACCGTACTTTTCTGTTCAAAGTAGGCGAGCGTGATGTGCCGCTCCTCCTTATCAATTTTCAGCGGAGTGATCGGCGTCGGTATCTTCTGAATCAGCGCAAGCTTTTTCTCCAGATAGGTCTCATTGGTCCGGTTAATCAGCTCCTCAAGAGTCGAACCGCGCAGACCGCGCGTATTCCAGGTCGCCATAAAAATCCTCCCGTAGTCTTGCATGCCGTTTCAGGCTTTTCTCTTTCTCATTTTACAGCACACTTGCCACCAGAGCGTCAAACACATCCGGTACCGGTGCGTAAAAAGTCTGTCCGGACAGATAAGAAAGCGCCCCTTCGACCTGCGGAAGCTCCAGACGATATGCATGCAGAAGCTGGCTATGAATGCCATGAGAGCGGGCGTAGGCTTTGTTTTTCGCCGGATTCCCATATTTTGGGTCGCCGAGAATCGGATGCCCGGCGCTTGCCAGATGCGCGCGAATCTGATGGCTCCGGCCGGTGATCAGGTGAACCTCCAGGAGCGACAGGCCATTCGCGGCCACAATTACATGATATTCTGTCTCAATCGGTTTTGCATCATCAGATGGAGCTTTGCTCACAGTTACCGTATTCGTGCGCGTATCCTTTCGCAGATACCCGCGCAGATGGCTGTCGGCGCGCACTTCGCCGCAGACAATGCAGCGGTAAAATTTGCGTACCGTCCGCTCCTTCAGAAGCTGATTCATCGTCTGCAGACCCGCCAGACTTTTTCCCGCCACAACCAGGCCGCTTGTATTGCGGTCCAGCCGGTTGCAGATCGCCGGGCGGACAAGCTGCATCTGCTCCCGTGTCATAGAGCCGGAAGACAGCAGATAGGCATTCAGATATTCCACCAGAGAAATATCTTCAGGAGCTGCTTTCTGGGAAAGCATGCCGGCCGGTTTGTTAAAAAGAAGGATATGCGCGTCTTCATAGAGGATGGCCGGCGGCTGTATATCACCGGAAACAGGATCTGGTAATATATATCCGTCCCGGCTTTCGGGAAGCTCCTGTTTTTCACGCGCCGAAGCTTCCCCCGTATTCATCCGCACGCCCCCGAACTTTTCATAGGTCTCCTCGGAGAGAAACAGCTTCACCAGATCGTCCGGCTGAAGGATTTCCCTGCCCTCCGCTTTTTTCCCATTCAAAGTGATATTCTTTTTGCGAAGCATTTTGTAGAGGAAGCTTTTCGGCGCCTCACGCATATAGCGCGCAAGCAGCTTATCCAGCCGCTGACCGGCATCCTGCTCATTTACCCGAATCTGAATCATAAGTCCTCCCGTCAAAGCGAAATCGCCAGCAGTGTCTGGTAAACGACCTCATCGCGCGACAGTCCGGGATATCGCTCATCCGGTGTAAAAGAAAGCCCTTCCCGGTACTTTTCCGGATTCTTTGCCAGGACAGAAATCCTCTGCAAATATGGTTTCAGCTCTTTCATCACTTTTACCTGCGCCTCCGTAAATCCGTTCGATGAAAGAATCTGACGGATGTGCTTTTCCAGATAGGCCGGATCTGTTTTGGCGTCTGGGGTAAAGCAGACAATCTGGTCGCCGCAGATCACAGCAGCTTCTACCAGACTTGTGTGCTCGTAGGCGGTAATGACCAGCTCATATCCTGCCGTCAGGGTACCGGCCGCCTGTTTAATGGCTTCATAGCGTTCATCCGGCATCGGCTGCTGCATCAGCATCATGATCAGCCCAACCATCGACTTGCAGGCCGGAAGGCAGCCCAGAATTGCGACCACAGTGAACAGGTGCAGCCTTGATTTCACCGTGACATAGCCGATGATATAGATGCCGAGCGGAAGGACAAACATGAGCAGTGTCTGTAAAAATCTCTTTTTCTTTTCATAACTGATATAGCCGCGGGTACCCTTATTCACTTTTTTCATGAAAGGTGTCATCTCCTTTTGTATTTTGCCTTTTCTTTGCGCGGCCGGATCAGACAGCCTGGTCCATAACCGATCAGATCCGTCCTGCCCGCAATTTTAAGCGCCTCGACCACCAGATCATAATTCTCCGGGTTCCTGTACTGGATCAGCGCACGCTGAAGTCTTTTGCGGTGCGGATTTTTTTCCACATAAACCGACTTCATGGTACGCGGGTCAAGTCCTGTGTAATACATACAGGTAGAAATCGTAGACGGCGTCGGGTAAAAATCCTGTACCTGTTCCGGCATATATTTCAGGTCGCGCAGATAGACGGCCAGCTCTACCGCCTCCTTCATGGAGCAGCCAGGATGCGAAGACATCAGGTAAGGCACCAGATACTGGTTCATGCCGCAGTCCCTGTTCATTTTCTGGTATGCGTCTGTAAATTTCAGGTAAACACTGTGCTTTGGTTTTCCCATCATCTCCAGCACGCGATCCGAGACATGCTCCGGAGCCACCTTGAGCTGCCCGCTGATGTGATATTTTACCAGTTCACGGAAAAATGCCTGTGATCGATCTGCCATCAGGTAATCAAAACGAATGCCTGAGCGGATAAAAACCTTTTTCACCTTTGGAATCTCCCGCAGGCGCCGCAGCAGCTTCACATAATCGCTGTGATCCGCGTCCAGGTTTTTGCAGGGTTCCGGGAACAGACACTGTTTCTTTTTGCATACGCCTTTTTCCAGCTGCTTTTTACAGGCCGGATGGCGGAAATTCGCGGTAGGCCCGCCAACGTCGTGAATATACCCCTTGAAATCAGGGTCTTCCGTCATCTGCTCGGCTTCCCGGATAATCGAATCATGGCTGCGCACCTGTACAATCCGTCCCTGATGAAAGGTCAGCGCGCAGAAGCTGCAGCCGCCAAAACAGCCGCGGTTGCTGACCAGGCTGAACTTCACCTCAGCGAGCGCCGGAACTCCGCCCTGCGCGTCATAAGAAGAATGCCAGGTGCGGCAGTATGGCAGATCATAGACATCATCCATCTCCATCATGCTAAGCGGCTTTGAAGGAGGATTCTGCACTACATAAGTATTCTGATACGGCTCTGCCAGTCTTTTGGCTGTAAAAGGATCGGTATTACAGTATTGTGTATAAAAGCTCTCCGCATATCTGCGCTTATCCCTTTTAAGCTCCTCATAGGAAGGCAAAAGCTCATAATCATAGACATCCTCCAGATGCCTGGTCTGATAGCAGGTTCCGTCTATAAACGTAATATCCTGCACCGGTAACCCGGAGTCCAGAGCTTCCGCGATGGCCACGATTGAACGTTCTCCCATCCCATAGGATACCAGATCCGCTCCGGAATCAATCAGCACAGAAGGTTTCAGAGAATCCGACCAGTAATCATAATGCGCCAGGCGGCGCAGACTTGCTTCAATTCCCCCGGCGATAATCGGCACGTCCGCGTAAGCCTGCCGGATCAGCCGGCAGTAAACGCTCACCGCATAGTCCGGCCGTTTCCCCATCACGCCGCCCGGCGTATAAGCGTCCTTCGAGCGGCGCCGTTTTGAGACCGTATAATGATTCACCATGGAATCCATATTTCCCGCGGATACCAGGAAGCCCAGCCGCGGCCTTCCTAATACCATAATGCTCTCTTTCTTCCTCCAGTCTGGCTGCGCAAGTATCCCGACACGAAACCCATGCGCCTGCAAAAGACGGCTGATAATCGCATGCCCAAACGACGGATGGTCCACATAAGCGTCCCCGCACACATACACAAAATCCAGCTGATCAATTCCCTGTATTTTCATCTCTTCCGGCGTAGTCGGCAGAAATTCCATTTTTACTCCATTCCTCCGCTTTTATAGGAAACGGCAATTCACAAAACAGATTCTTCCCGGCAGCGCAATACCTCATAGCTGCCATCCAGTACCTCATCATAGCTGCGGATGTAATAGTCCGCGAGCCGCCGCACTTCCGCCCTGCGTGCAGAAGAAAACGCATCCTCCATTGCGCAGACATGCATTCCTGCGTTTTTCCCGGCGAGAACGCCCATCGGTACATCCTCAAATACCAGACAGTCCTCCGGGCGAACGCCAAGCTTTTCGGCCGCGGCGAGATAGACATCCGGAGACGGCTTTCCTTTCGCAACCTCACAGGATGTCACAATCGCGTCAAAACAGTCATCCACCTGCTGATTCGCAAGCGCAGCGCGAATCAGCTCCTGACTGTTGCTGCTCGCAATCGCGACCGGGTAAGCGTTATCCCTGAGATAGTGCAAAAAAGCTGCCGCACCGGGCTTCAGCGGCACCTTTGTGCCATAGATTCCAAGAGCCATTCGGTTCCACTCTTCTTTGATTTCCTCCACCGTCAGCGGAATGGAAAATCGCTCTTTGAAGTAAACGGCGGTCTCTGTGAACCCCATCCCTTCAATTGCGACCGTCAGCTCCGGCGTAGGCGCAAAGCCATATCGCCCCAGGAACTCAATATCAATATCCGTCCACACCCACATGGAATCGACCAGCGTTCCATCCAGGTCAAAAATCACTGCTTCCGTCTGCTTTAGCATTATGTAAAAACCTCTTCTGTTTTTTGGATGGAGCCTTCCATCACTGCAGTCTCCAGCCGGGATAATATTTGTTTTTCAGGCTCCCGTTTCCATATTTTCCCCAGCCAAGCCCATGGCCATCCGCACAGACCAGAACCCAGCCTTCCCCTGTCCGATCCGGCTCTGTTTCCTTAAGCGCAATCGTCTCGCCCTTCAGATAACGCAGCACGCGCTCATCATCAGTCTCCATGTCCAGTACCGCCTCAAAGCAGGAAGCATCCAGCAGCATCGCCAGCTCCTGAGACGGTTCAAAGCGGCCGCGCTTCAGGCTGCCGATCTTCACGCCCGTGCGCAGATAACGGATACTCCTTGGAAAATCAAAGGGAGGCAGCAGCAGACACGAATCGCCGACCTGCTCATACAAAAAAGTCTCCAGAACCGCTTTTAAAGGAAAGTCTTCTGCGTATGAAATCCGTGCAAGGAATTCTCTGACTGGTTCCGGAAGCTGTTTTATATTCTTTCCGGTACTTTCGCCTCTTGCCCTGGCGGCTGCGCTTTTGTCTTTTTTTCTCTGGCTTATGGAGACAATCCCCTCCTGTTCGCATGGTTCATCCCGGCGTTCCGTCGGCCGTTTTTGCAGCAGCGCCGCAAAATGTCCCTCTCCGTCTGCACGGTGCGGATAAAGGCGAATGCAGCTTTCCAGTCCAATGCCTGGCGCAAAGCCGTCTTTCTTTTTTACAGGAACCAGCGTCAGCTCCGGAAACCGCTCCAATGTGTCCGCTATTACGTCCTCGTCTTCTTCTTTAGAAAAGGTGCAGGTGGAATACAAAAGCATTCCGCCCGGCTTTAGCATCCGCACTGCCCAGGAGAGAATCTCTTTTTGCAGCGGCGCATAGTCCCTGGGACCCCTTTCCTTCCAGGAAGCGATCAGGCTGCTGTCCTTCCGGAACATCCCTTCTCCGGAACAGGGCGCATCCACGAGAATCTTATCAAAAAAACAGCCAAACGCCCCGTAAAGCCGTTCGGGAGTTTCTGCCGTGACACAGGCATTCGCCGTGCCCCACACAGCCAGGTTTTTCACCAGTGCCTTTGCCCGGCTCGCACTGACATCATTCGCGACAAGCAGTCCATTTCCCCTCAGGCGGGAAGCAAGCTCTGTGGCTTTTCCGCCCGGAGCCGCGCACAAATCAAGAACCCGGTCGCCCGGCGCAATCGGCAGAAGGCTCGCCGGAAGCATGGCGCTTGGCTCCTGTATATAATAAAGTCCCGCGTAATACCACGGATGCCGCGAGATGGACGTACCGGATACATAAAATCCGTTTTCCGTCCATGGAACAGAGCCGCGGATAAACGGCAATTTTTCTGTAGCCTCCCTTACCGGTATTTTACCGGTATTTATGCGGATGCCGGAATACGCCTCCCGTTCATAGGAGGACAGAAAACCCTCTGTTTCATCTCCAAGCTGGCTGCGCATCGATGCAACGAATTCTACGGGAAGGCATTCTCTTACAGACATAGCTCTTTTTCCTTCATATCTCACTCTCTACAGACTGCGCGCGGTATCCTTCCGCAATCAGATCCAGTTCCCTGCCAAACCGCGCCAGCTGATCAATATCGTCCAGTTCATAGATACGATAAAACTCATCCTGTATCTTCTGAATTTCCCTCTGGTTCGCCACGCGGTAAAGATTCTGGATGTTATTCAGAATATCCGATACCAGCCTAGAATGGAACTGCGAAGAATTCTGCGCATCCATAATCTCACTGCGCACGGAAGACATCTCATTATCCAGCGAAATGATCGCGTTCGCCGCGTTTGTCAGCTTTTCGCGAATATGATCCGGTATATTCTCCCGATACTTATACTGGAGAGAATGCTCAATCGTAGACCAGAAATTCATAGCCAATGTACGAATCTGGATCTCCGCAAGGATTTTACGGCTGCCGGAGATGGTCTGTACCTCATAGCGGATAATCATATGGTAGCTGCGGTACCCGCTGTCTTTCATATGGTTGACATAGTCCCGCTCACTGACTACCTCCATATCCGTGCGCTGTCGGATAATCTCAACCACCTTCTGAATATCCTCAACAAACTGGCAGATAATCCGCACGCCCGCGATATCAGAAATCCGCTCCTCAAATTCTTCAATTTTCACATTTTTTCTCTGTGCTTTTTCCAGAATGCTGGAGATTGTTTTTACCCGGCCAGTCACCTGCTCAATCGGGGAATAAAGACCCTGGCTTCGGTATTCGTTCCTTAAGTGTTCGAATTTTAAAACGAGTTCTTTCACCGCCAGATCATAGGGGCTCAAGATTTCACGCCACAGTAGTATTTCCATTTTTCACTCCCAAAACGGCGCGGTAACCGCCGCCGTTTTCCACCAATGTGCCAACCAGTTTTCTTCGCTATCATACCATAGAAAGGGAAAAGATGCAATGCATAATAGAGCATATCTGCATCTGCGAATAGAAAGCTATTATAATGCTTCCGCATATCGAAGTACCCAGTATGGATTCACGCTCATCTCTTCTGAATGCTCTGTACGGATATAAATCCCCAGATGGAGATGTACATCAAACATCCCCCGCGTTCCCTCCTCACCGTAACCGGTATCCCCCATCATTCCAAGCCTTTCGCCGGCGCTGACGGCATCTCCGACCTGAAATTCCCGCGCGTAGGAGTCCAGGTGCGCATAGTAAAAATAGCCGCCAAGCGTACTTCGAATTCCAATGCGGTATCCGCCCTGCTTAAGCCAGCCAATTTTTTCCACCACACCATTTGTCATGCTGACCACCGGGTAAACGCCGGACAGGTTCCTGGCAGGAATCAGATCTGTCCCCTCATGACCGCGCAAACCGCCATAGGTGCGCTCAAACATCCAGGTATTCTCGTAAGAAACCGTTCCCACAGCGACCGGAAAACACGCAACATCATCCCAGATGGCAGCGTACGCTTCCCATACGGCCTGATAGCCGGTACGATTTATTCCGGGGAGTGTATTTCTCCATACGAAAAGAGTATGATCCCCCCACTGATCCGGCCAGAAAATCGTATCGTTCCTGCAAAACGGGTACAGCGACGTCAGTATCTCGCCTGGCGTCAGATCACTGCCCGCGGCTGCCTGCAGGTTCGAAAGGGTACCTTCTGACAAATTCATTCTCCGGAAGGAATCGGATTCAACTGCCTGCGCATTTAGTGAAAGCGCCGCCTGTCTCTGATACAGATACGAGGAAAACCACACGGAGCAGCCAGCCAGAAAAAACAGAAAGCAGATCAGCCGTAGACCATTCCTGCGCATACCTCCCCTTTCCGTGCCGTTTGGATTGCCAGGCCATCCTCTTCCGACACACAGACCATCTGCACAGTATATTCCTCCGAAGCTCAATATATGCCTCATTATGAAAAATCATAACCAGAACCGGAAGAACATAAGATTCTGTATCATAGAATCTTATCGGAGCCTCAAAATGTCAAAAAAATCCCTCTTGCTGATCCTTCTTTTCTTTGGATATCTGCTATTCTGCCCGCAAGCGGCTCTGAATTCCGCCAGAGAAGGCCTGCTGCTCTGGTATCATTCGGTGCTCCCGGTTCTCTTTCCATTTTTCGTTCTCAGCAATCTTGCCCTGCGTCTCATAAGTGCAGAAGATATGCCAAAAGCAGTTACCCGTCCTTTTATCCGGCTCTTTGGCTGTTCCGCTTACGGAGCGTTCGTCATTCCGGCCGGTTTTCTCTGCGGCCTGCCGGTGGGAGCCAAACTCACCGGCGATCTGTATCGGGATGGAAAAATCACACGGGAAGAAGCAAAACATCTGTCTGGCTTTTCAAACAACCTGAGCCCCGCTTTCATCTTTTCTTACCTGGCCGCCGAACAGATGTGCTTGCCGGAGCAGGCCGGCTGGTTTGCTTTACAGATACTCGGCGCAGCTCTCCTGTACGGCTGGATGCAAGCCCGTCCGGGCCGGACGAGGCAGCGCCCGGAATGTCCTCAGAAAAGCCCGAAGCGTGAAAAAATGTCCTTCACGCTGCTGGACGACTGTATTTATGGCGCCATGGAAAGCGCACTTCGGCTTGGAGCTTATATTCTTCTCTTCGCAATCCTCTCCGGCGCCATTTGGCAGGCCGCTCCGGTCTCAAATCCGGCAGTATTGCTGCTTGCGTCCGGTATAGAAGCGACCAACGGAATCCGCCTGCTCGCAGCATCCTCCCTGCCAGAGTGCGGAAAATATGTCGCGGTATCCGCGCTCGCGGCTTTTGGAGGACTCTCCGCTCTGGCACAGAGCGCCGGGATCGCGCATATGGATCAGGATATGCTCTTTTATTATATCAAAAGCAGGGTGATAATCACCCTGCTCACAATTCTGATATCTATAGCCGTATATCTGCTGGTTTATGGCAGATGACGTTTTTTCTCAACCATCACTCCGCTGTCGGCGGCTCAGTAATATTAAGCTCATCTTCTTCCGGCTGCGTATAGCTGGAAGGCTCCACAGACGGAGAAAGCTCGGCGCGGTTTTTGCTCACAATATCATAACAGGACTGGAGCGAATTGATAAAATTGCTGTATTTCGTCCCGGCCGTGTCAATCGTATGGCTCATGATCTTCTCCAGATTCCCCAGCATATCATCTGTGTAGCGAATCGCGCTCATACGGATGTTGTTGGAATCCTCTGTCGCCCGATCCATAATATCCTGCGCCTGCGCGTTTGTCTCATCGATCAGCTGTCTGGACTGTTCGACGGCAATCCGCATTACCTCACTGTCGCTGACAATCTTCTGCGCCTGCGCGTTTGCCTCTGCGATGATCGCGTCTGCCTTCTGCTGCGCGTCTTCCAGGATCGCATCCTTGTTGCTGATGATCTTCTGATAGCGCTTGATCTCATCCGGCGTCTTCATGCGCAGCTCACGAAGAAGCTCCTCAAGCTCTTCTTTGTTTACTACGATCTTGGTCGAGGAAAGCGGCTGAAACTTACAGCTGTCAATAAACTCCTCAATCTCTTCAATAATCTGTTCAATTCTACTGCTTGCCATGGTTCCCTTCTCCTTACTTAAATATTTATACTCCGTTCCTTTCCTGCTGCAGCCAGACGTTACGATCCCTTTACAATGCCCATTCTGGCATAAACATGCTCCGCGACCTGTGGCGGCACAAAGCCTGAAATGTCACCGCCATAGGATGCAACCTCTTTTACGATCGTAGAGCTGATATAGGCATAATTCAGCGCCGTCGTAAAAAATAATGTATCCACTCCCCGTTCAAGACTTCTGTTTGTCTGCGCCATCTGAAGCTCATATTCAAAATCTGTCACGGCTCTTAAACCGCGTACAAGAAATGAGGCTCCGCACTTCTTGCAGAATTCAACCGAAAGCCCGGAAAATGCCTCAACCCGTACATTTGGAATATTGGAGGTCACATCTTTTAACATATTAACACGTTCTTCCACAGAAAACAACGGTGTTTTTTCATTATTATTCAATACTCCCACTACCAGCTCGTCCGCAACCGCCGCAGCGCGCTCAATAATGTCCAGGTGTCCTTTTGTTACCGGGTCAAAGCTGCCCGGATAAACTGCTCGTTTCATAACTCCTCCTCTTTGGAATCTGCCGGGATAAGAAAGATATGTTTATTTGTCTTGTATTCCTTGACACGCAGAATCTCATAACCATAATCTGCCAGATGCATCTCGTCCGTTTCCATCTCCATCTCCAGAATAAACAGGGTCTGCGCATCGACAAATGTCGGCCTTTTTGCTGCAATCGCTTTTAAAACCTCATCTTCCAGTCCCTTTCCATATGGAGGATCCATAAAAATAATCTGGTACGGCGGCTGTCCGTTTAACCGTTCAAGCGCCATGCGCACATCACAGCAAAGCACTTCGGCCTGACCGGCCAGATGTGTGAACCGTAAATTCTCCCGGATACAGTCTGCGGCCGCCCTGTTCTGATCTGCAAAACAGGCAAAAGCCGCCCCCCGGCTCAGGGCTTCAATCCCGATCCCGCCGCTCCCGGCAAACAAATCAAGAAAACGGATCCCATACAGATCATTCTGTAAAATATTAAACAACGTCTCCTTAATCCGGTCTGTAGTCGGCCGTGTGCCGTCGCCCGCAATTGTTTTCAGCGGAAGTCTCCGCGCCTTTCCGGCAATTACTCTCATATCTGCTTCTGTCCGTCCATCTCCCTGTCAGTTCATACACGATTATAATTTTTTCAAACCGGACTGTCAATACAAAACACATATTCGATTGAAAAAGGATGAAAATACCGGACAAAATCAGGGATGTGTGTAAAAATCAAAAATACTGCTTGACAGAAAAAAAGACTTTGATGCATACTTCTCTTGCTGACATAAAACAGCTGAGATAGTTCGAAATAATTATTAAAAAACTGAATGGAGGTTCAATTTATGCTGATTCCTGTGCTTTTATTTCTGGTTGGGCTCCTTTTTCTGATCAAAGGGGGAGACTGGTTTGTAGACGGCGCGACCGGGATCGCCGAACGATTTCATCTGCCGGAATTATTAATCGGCGCTACGGTGGTTTCCATCGGCACGACGCTGCCGGAGGTCATGGTATCCGCGACTTCAGCGGTCAGCGGACACAGCGAGATTGCGTATGGAAACGCCATCGGTTCCATCATCTGCAATACTTCTCTGATCTCTGCGATCACGATCGCTGTCCGTCCGGGAAAGGTCTCCCGGAAAAGTCTTACCCTTCCGATCTGCTTTTTCTTCGCGGCAGCTCTTTTCTATGCCGGGGTCGCCTATTCAACAGGAGCCTTCACCCGCTGGACCGGTATCCTTCTTCTGCTGCTGTTTGCGGTATACATGGTCGCGACGGTGCGCCAGATGACCGTCAGTGAATCAGCCGGCGGGGAACTGGGGCAGGCTGTCCCGGAGAGGAATCTGGAATCCACAGCGGAAGACGCTTCAGACCGCGCAGACGATAAAGGTAATTCCAGTATTGTAAAAGAGATTATTCTGCTGATCGCAGGAGCAGTGCTGATTGCCATTGGAGCGGATCTTCTGGTGGACAATGGAACATTAATCGCGGAAGCGCTGGGCGTACCGGAATCGGTTATCGCACTGACTTTTGTCGCGCTGGGTACCTCCCTTCCGGAGCTGGTAACCGCCATTACCTCGCTGGTCAAAGGACACGGCGCTCTTTCACTGGGAAATGTGATTGGGGCAAACCTGTTCAATCTGGTCCTGGTCTGCGGTATTTCCATCACGCTGAATCCATTCCGTATTCCGGTATCATCCACGCTTTTCGGATACAATGCATCTCTGGTACTGGATCTGCCCGTAATGTTTGCGGTAATGCTGATTCTGACCGTTCCGGCACTGATCCGCCAGAAGCTTTACAGAGTACAGGGAATCCTGCTGCTGGCCATCTATGCGTCTTATTGTGCAATACAGTTTACTATGTAACACAATCCAGACCGCTGCGGCGGCTTCAAAATCAGCGGTTCCGGCATTTGCCTCCGGGTGTTAGAATTAAAAACTGAAAAACGCCGTGTGGTTCTCACACGGCGCTTTCCTGTCACGCGTTCTTTTACATCGTGGTGGTTGTACCGGTCCCAGACATCTGGCGCTCCTGCGCTTCGATCATTTTCTTCACCATATAACCGCCTACAGAGCCATTCTGCTTGGAAGTCAGATTTCCGTTATAACCGTCACTGAGCGGCACACCCAGTTCATTTGCTACCTCAAACTTGAATCGATCCATCGCACCCTTTGCTTCCGGTACTGCTGTCGTATTACTTGAACGATTAGAAATAATAAACGCCTCCTTTGTTTTTCTTATCTTTATC
>JAJPXX010000147.1 GCA_021205225.1 Lachnospiraceae bacterium | reverse complement strand
CCAGATCACGCAGCGCATAATGGCTGAAAGTGGGTTTATAGCTGTGCATGGCCTTGACATATGAGCGCAGGAACCTGTCGCGCCCCAAAATGCCCCGAAGAATCGTTTTAGTAAAGAGCTGACTGTATGTGATGCCGCCGCCTGCAAGCGAGATACCCGCCCCGGTAATGGCAACCATGCTGTGACTTTGATCTATATAGTCGGACAGCTGCTGTATCTGATCCACGTTTTGCCTCCTCGTATAATAAGTTCAGCGCTTAAGGGAAATCTCACAATCGTCACATCCTGCCGGTTTCCTGGTTATGCATTTCCTGCCCGCAGTTCCTTTAACTTTTTAAAGACATCATCCGAGCCTTCCCGGATATTCAGATTGGCTATACTGTCAAAACCGGTATGTCCGGGATTGATCTGCACAATCACAGCGTCCCTTCTCCGGTTATTCCAGTAAGAGTTTCCGAAATAACCGTTGGTTCCAATCACAAGAATCAGATCTGCCTTTGCCATCCAGGTTCTTGCTTTTTGGACATCTGCATCCCACAGGCTGATATGACTGTAAAGCGGCCACGGCAGGATTTCTCCGCCACATGCTTCACATTTTGGAAGTTCCTCCTGCTTCCATATCTCATACCCGTCATAATGACGGCCGCATTTGGAACAGCAGTTGACCTGCAGGCTTCCCTGAATCTCTGCGACATTTTGGGAACCGGCGATCGTGTGCATGCAGTCCACATTCGTTGTAATAATCCCGATGAGTTTTCCCTCCGCTTCCAGGTCTGCCAGCGCATAGTGTGCAAAACTTGGCTGATAGGAAAACATATTTTCCAGATAGGTCGTCAGGAAAGAACCGTTATCATCCCCGGATCTGCGCATGCCGCTGCGGCTGGAGAAAATCATCTGCCCGTACGTGACACCTCCGCTGGCAACAGAAATGCCGGCACCGGTCATTGCGACAATGCTGTTGCTGTGATCAATATAGTCCTCCAACTGCTGTATTTTATCCATGTTCCTGCCTCCTCTGAAAATTTTCATAATCGTCACATTATGTCATAAAAGACAACACCCATCAAAGAGAGTGATTTCCCTTCGGTGGGTGGCGTCTGCTTGCAATTATATCGTTTTATCAGCTTTTCTCATCTGAGGGAGAAGAGCATTTCTTTATGCATTTCCACACAAGAACGGCCAAACCCACGATAATGAGTATCGTACCTACTGCTATAAACGTACTGTGTTCTTTCTTGAATTTTTTTATGTCCATCGTGATGCACCTTCTTTCTTCCGATCACTCCAGTTATATTCAATTTCACACCGTTCAGCGGATATCTGCTTATTCCTTATTTTACTACGAAACTAGCTCAAATACAAACGGACAAATATGAAATTTCAATAAAGCAAAAGAACTGCTGCTGATCATTCTTTTCCCTAGGCGAGCGCCAGCGCCGCGCTTTTCAACAGGATAATATTTCCCACACAAAAGTTACGGTGTCGCTCACATCAATGTCATCCGGCTCGATGTCAATGGCAGTGGGAGCCGCTGCATAGGGCATACATTCTTCGGACAGCTTATACTGGGTGTTGGAGTAAATCTCCAGTTCGCCCCAGTTATAATCAACGTTCAAAAGCTGTCCAAGTTTTACCCCGGAGGCTTCACACAGGATTTCTGCTTTGCGCCGCGCGTTTACAGCTGCCGACCGGAGCATTTCTTCATTCATTCCAGTTGCGTCTTTTACTGTAAACCGGATAGACAGATCCGGATTGGACAGACAACCGGCAATCGCGGAGAGCGCTTGAGATAATCGCTGCATCTCGAAATCAAATTCCAGTTTCAGGTTGTGATCCACCACATAGCCTTTGAATATCCGATTGTAATTTCCATTCCTGTCTTTTGCATTTTCGTATTCCGTATGGACATTGAAGTTTGCCGTTTTCAGATCGCTTTTCTCAAACCCAATTGCGCAGATCGTTTCTGTCAGATGCTGAATGTGCTGACCTGCCAGGTCCATCGCCCGCTCATAATTCCTGTCCCGCGTATGCAGTGCCATGGAAATCTCGACCATATCCGGTCTTGCTGATGCTTTTCCAATTCCTTTGACTGTTATGACTCTTGCCATTTATTTTTCCTCCTCTGCCTGAAATAAAATATGTATTAATTCCTTGTCCATCAAAAATGACTGCCCCCATGGGTTGATGATCACACCAGCCACATTGTCCATATCCAGAACCGCTTTCAGATGGTCTTCCATAGAAATTGCCAGTGTGGAAGTTGACTCTCCTTTACGGACTTCTTCATCACTTGTGAATGCCGCGAGCCATTCCCTGCCGTCCTTCGTCTGGATTTTTCTCAGCCGGAAATGTAAATCTTCCTGTGCCGTGACTGTATCGCCCACCTTCAGATGTGCAGGATCAAATAAATCAAACACGGCTTGAGACGGTTCGACTGCCGCGATCAACTGCCCCTGCTGCTCCATGCGTTTGCTGATCACTGCCAGAATCTGAACCAGATTTTCTTTTGTGGAAGCTTCATAAAAAATCGAGATTGCCTTTTCAAGATAGCGATTATCTTTCAGCCCGGCTGTTGCTTCCTCTGTGTCGCAGCCTCTGCCCAGCGTCTCATCAAAGCAGTTTAATACGTTCAGCATATCTTCCGGGACGCGCGCTCTGCATTCTGCCGTGAGCAGCGCCGGTATTCCGTAAAAAGCCCCCGCCATGCTGCCGGCGATAGCAGTCAGAGTGTCGCAGTCGCCGCCGAGGGAGACAGCTGTACGGATCACATCTTCAAAATCATTTCCTTCCAGGAAAGCGGTGATGGCCTCCGGTACTGTCTCCTGGCAGCTTTCCACATGATGATAGTGAGGACGTATCTCGTCGCAGGTTCTGCTCAGATCGTATCCGAATTCCTCAGTCACATAGTTTCTGATCTGCTCTTTGCTGCTTCCCGTCCGTGCCAGGAAAATAACAGCAGCAACAGATTCAGCACCTTTGATTCCCTCCGGATGATTGTGCGTCACGTCAGCCGTTGCTCTGGCGACTTTTCTGGTCCGCTCCAGCGTATCATACAGCCATCCCGCAGCCGACACGCGCATCGCGGAGCCGTTCCCGTAACTTCCATACGGAACTGGGTTTTTCTGCGCCAGCCAGACACGGAACCGGCCGCCATATCCGGCATGAGGATATTTATGACCCCATTTCTGCATGGATTCGGTCACAAGCTCCCTGATCCGGTCGATGGATGCATCTTTTCCTGCATCCAGCAGGGCCTCCGCCACAGCGATTGTCATCACACTGTCATCTGTAAACTCTGCGTCTTTGCCGAACAGTTCAAAATCTTTTGTTTTCTTTCCTCTGTCAAATTCATACGGGCTCCCGATGATATCTCCTAAAATTGCTCCATACATTTCACTGTACCTCCCAGTCTGTCCTTTGATGATGTCAGTTTACCAGAAAGCAAAAAGGAAGTGGTCGTCCGAAAAGCGACAAATCCACTTCCTTCGTTATTTCCTCAATTATTCTCCCAGAATGTGCTGGCCATGCTCAAACAGTGCCAGGTTGATGCTGTAAATATCATACTCCTGCCTGCTGATAAAATACTCGATGATCAGATCCGACTTGCTGCTGGGTGAGAGCGCCAGTTCCGCACGTTTCAGCAAATCAACTGTGTCGTCAAGACTGAGCTTTAAAGCAATCGCGAGAGCAAGCGCCGTTTTCTTTTTCGGTTTGTAGTTCTCATTGCATCTGATTTTGGAAAACAGCTTCCGATCCATGTTGGCGCGCTTATAAACGTCCACATCGCTCAGACCTTTTTCATCAATCAGATGGAGAAGTCTCTGCTGAAAAGTTTCCCCGACATTCACCAGGGCATCATCCAGACTCATTTCCGGAGACCTTGAGATTGGCGCGGACATTTTCGGAGAATAGAGCGGTTCGAATTCTGAGCAGGTAATGGACTCCATTATCTCCGGTGCAGACTGGTCAGAGTCACTTAAAATCCTGCGGTTTTCTACAAGGCGCAAGCGTCTGCTGCGTTCTGCTATTTCTGCCGCATCCGGTTCACCGTCGAAAGACTGATCCGGATATAAGTATTCTTCCTTTCGCTGCCGCGCGACATACTTTTCATCAATAAAATCATCTACATCCTGGAACAGCTTTCCGGACAGTTCAAACGAATGCCGGTCAAAAACAACCAGAATCACCTGCATATCATGTGAAAGCAGAAAATGGCTGATGACAGAAACGGCAATCTGCAGCGCCCGGTCTTTCGGGAATCCATACACGCCCGTCGCGATCAGCGGAAAGGGATGCTGTCGCATTGAAGTTCCGCAGCTTTTGCAAGGGAATTTTCATAGCAGTCCGAGAGAATGTCAAATTCTCCGTGCTTCCCATCTATCCAGGCCGGTCCAACAGTATGGATGATATATTTCGCGGGAAGTGAGAAAGCAGGAGTGACCGCGGCCTGGCCGCGTTCGATCTGCCCGATCTTTTTCCGCTCTTCCAGCAGAAGTTCCGCGCCGGCGGCTTTGTAAACAGCCGCGTCCGTCCCGGCCGCATAGGTCGGATGCGGATTGGCTGTGTTCACGATGGCGTCTGCTTTTACTTTTGTGATGTCGTTGCGGATGATTTTAAATGGCACAAGGAATCACCTCACTTCCTGCATTATTTTCTGTTCCGATTTCCCCAGTCGCATAACTGATCCAGCACCTGGACAAGAGAATGTCCTCTTTCCGTCAGGGAGTATTCCACCTTCGGAGGAATTTGGGGATAAACATTTCGGATGATGAGGTCATCTGCCTCCAGTTCTTTTAAGTTTGCACTCAGCGTTCTGTCCGCAACTTTGATATACCTCTGCATCTCGTTAAAACGCACCGGCTCATATTCCATCAGACAATAAAGAATCACCGGTTTGTATTTGCCTGAAATGAGCGAGAGCGCATAGCTGTAACCGGTATCCTCAAAGTTCGCATCTTCAATCCGTTTTCTTTCCATAGCTAACCTCCGGATAAGTACCTTACAAAAATGTAGATACTTGTATGTCTGTTTGTACCATGTTATCATATATTCAGCTTCAGGACAAGAAGGATGCAAAGACTTTTATGCCTGAAAAAACAGAAATCACAGGAGGAGCACATCATGAGAAAAAATATTAAGACGACGGAAGCCATTTTTCCGATGCCGGTGCTGATGATAGCGACCTACAATGAAGATGGAAGCGTGGATGTTATGAACGCCGCATGGGGCACCATGCTCGAAAGGAATCAGGTGATTCTAAACCTGACTGAGATGCACAAAACGGTAAAGAATATCAAAGAAAGAAAGGCTTTTACGGTAAGCATCGCAGACGCGGCGCACGTAGTGGAAGCTGATTATTTCGGCGTCGTTTCCGGAAACAATACGCCCGACAAATTTGAAAAGAGCGGCCTGACCACAACAAAGTCTGAACTCGTGGATGCCCCGATCATCAATGAATTTCCTCTTTGCATGGAGTGCGAATTCATACAGTATCAGGACGGCGAATATGGCTGCGGAGTCATTGGAAAGGTGGTCAATACCACGGCGGACGAGTCCGTGATGAATGGCGATACCGTAGATATCGAAAAAGTGGCAGCCATTGCGTTCGATCCATACACACATGGCTACTATAAGGTCACGGAGAGAGTCGGGAATGCGTTTAAAGATGGCCTGCAGCTGAAATAAATCAGAACAGGCTCATCTGTCTGTCGATCCAGCTTTCCTGCTTTGCTTCGTGAATCGCATCATCCGGATGTCCCTCTCCTATCAGGAACGGAGACTCCGGATTATGTAACCGCATATTTTCCCGAACTGCCGCTGCATTTGCATTGGCATAACAGTAGCGGCACAGATGCCCGCAGGTATCATATGCTCCTATATCATTTCCCAGATAGCAGGCGCATTCACTGCGGGCTGATTTCCGTTTGGGAGCGTCCAGTCTGCAGTGCAGAGCACTCTCAAAAGTTTCAATCGTCATGCAGCCTGTACAGTCAATTCCATAAGGAGCCAGGTCATTTCCTTCCGCACAGGCTTTGATTGTCATACCGTATCTGCACCCAATCTCGGCAAAAGTTTTTCCAATTTCCGTTCTTTCAGCAGCTTGAACCGGCCTCGCCTGCGGGAAGTTGCGCCGGACCTTTTTATAAATATCAATTAAGCTGATAACGCAGGTCTTTGTATATCCGGACAAGTATGCCGCCATCTTTTCAAAATCCAGGATATGTCGTTCCACAGGATAGACATCCGAAATCAAGATCGGGTCATACCTCCATCCAACAGAATCAACGCCAACCATATCTGAGAGTTTCTGGAAATGGTCCATCACAGTTTCTTTATCAGGTACATTCGGTTCTATATCTTTCCCATATGGTGTGATCGTGACAAACCAGTATTGACCGTAAGGCGCAAGCAGATCCATGTATGGAAACATTGGCGCAGGGTTTTTGGTGCAGAAACCGATCAGGTCAACGACATCCGGTGACAGAGTGTACCTGGTCACAGAGACAGGATTGTAGGGATTGCGCACGCAGACAAAACCGGCCTGAAGCCGGTTTGCAAACCATCTGGAATAAAACGCCGGAATATCCGTCCGAAGCCCTGTCTGTAAAATCATGTCTGTCACCTTTTTTTCCTGAAATTTTGAGTATGAAGCATCTGCCTGTCACCAGCTTTTCATGATTTCAAGCATCTCGGTCTCGTAGTCTCCAAAAATATCTTCATTACGTCCGCCGTGCCGCAGATTTGTTTCTACACCACGCTCTTCATCTTCAAATTCCCAGATATGATAAGCAAGGCCGCGATACTCAAAATCTATACTTCCGCAACCGTCTTCTTCTGAATAATTGTATTTCCAGCCACAATCCTCTATAAAGGAACGCACTCTTACTAATCGTGTCTCACCATCCATAAAAATCAATTCCTCCTTCTGGTCAGCAGTAATCTCTGCTGCCGCTCCGGTCGGTCCTGAACGCGTGCCATTGGCACGCAACACCGCATTTCGCAGACGCTCTGGCAACCCCCACGCCGCCAGGTACTCCCTGAGCTTTTGAAATTATGATTCCAATCATTTTCAATATCGTTTTTTCCATACAAAAGTGCCTCTCAATCAAAGAAGCACTTTTAATTTGCCTTTCAGCAGCTTTCTCCAGTTCGTATGATATGCGATCACATACAGAACAAGGCTGACTGCCGCGCCGCATACCACATCTATGACCGAATGCTGCTTCACAAACAGCGTAGAAATGCTGATCAGAATCATCAGCAGTATAATAGTTGCCCTGCAGCCTTTACGCTCCTGAAACAGTTTTGACTTCGCAGTCACCAGCGCAATGGAAACGGACGAGGACACATGGATTGACGGACATACGTTGACCGGCGCATCTACCCCACGCACCAGATTTACCAGCATACAGAAGATGTTCCTGTTCGACACTTCTTCCCGAAGATTTAATCCATTGGGGAAAAGTACATAGCAGATCAGGCAGAACGTGATCCCGTTGAACATGATAAACCAAAGCTGCTGAAAATCCCCTTTATCGCGCAGCATATACCACACGAGCGACAGGAAGAACGCCGGATACCACGCAAAATAGAAAACGATAAAATATTCGCATAACGGAATCCGGTCATCCAGCGCACAGTGCAGAATGTATTTCGGCTCCATCGTAAAGTCGAGCGCAAAGAACACCACAAGATAGAACACCAGGTACAGCATGGCGTAGCAGTATTTATGTTCTGAAATCCACTCTTTCAGAATCTCCGTTTTTCCCTTTTTCATGAATCAGCATCCACCTTGTCAAATTTTGTCCTGAATTTGCGTAGCAAATCAGGACGTAGGCCGTGCCATCGCCGTAAGGCGATTTAGGATGGCACGGCTCTCCAATTCCTGCCAGAACCGCCGCAGTTCCTCCTCATACCGCTCCGGCTCAAGCTGATACCCCTGACAGTGTCCGGCACCCGGTATGATCATCAGCCGCTTCGGGGCGGCACAGGCTTTGTAATTCTCATATGTCATTTCAATGGGCACAAAGGTATCCGCCGTCCCATGGATAAATAACACCGGTGTCCTGCATTCCTGCATGGCCTGTGTACTCGAATACTCATCCGCGTGGCAGCCAATCCGTTCCATAGCTAGCTTATCCACATACTTCTCCATCAGTTTATAGTTGCAGTGCATATTATTTTCAGCTACATATTTCCACTCGTCCCGCGGCGATGTATAGCCTGAATCCGCAATCACCCCATGTACGTTGTCCGGCAGACTCTCCCCTGCAGTCATTAATACAGTCGCTGCACCCATGGAAAAACCGAAGAGATAAATCGGAAAACAGGCAAAATCCTGCTCATTCACCCAGTCGATCCAGTCCAGAACATCATATCGCTCCAGCAGTCCGAAGCCTATATATTTGCCGCCGCTTGCTCCGTGCGCCCGCTGTTCAATGTACAGGACATTGCATCCATTTTCATAGAGAAAATCTGCAATCAGGCCGAACCTTCCTGTCCATGAAGCTCTCCATCCATGCACCGCAATAATCGTTCTTTTCGGGCTTTCAGCCAAATGAAGATGCCCGATCAGGCGAATTCCGTCATGCGCAGTGATTTCTACTGCTTGGCAGGCACTATCCCGAAGCCGTTCCGCTGCTGCGTCTTTCTGTTTTTCCAGTTCCTGCTCCTTTGGAGAACCTGGGGCTGCCTGCATCAAAAGTGACTGCTGTTCTGTCAGTTCCCTGTTCATAGCCATGTCAGCCATGTTCCTCGCTGTATTATGCGCGGTTCTCACAGCGGCTGTGCCGACAGCCGCACCTGCTGCAACTGCGAACAATCTCTTTGTTCCTTTTTTCATTCTCTGCCATCTTCCTTCAAAATCGCAATAACCCCAATACATATTTTATTGTATCCCAATTCTTTTGTTATGCAATCCTACCACAAAACTTCTCGTTCTTCCACAGACAAATCCAAATTAATGCGCAATCAGCAGCACGCAACCATGGCATTATTTCAAATCGAGTAGGAGGCGGCTTGTCGGCTCCTACTCGCCGCGCCGGCCGCTGGCAGCAAAGCTGCCAGAATTCCATGCGCGGCCGTGTGCATAAAAAACCGCAGCCGTCGAAGCAGAAGATTTCGACAGCTGCGGGTTATGCACCGACATTTTTTATTCTATTTTTCCTCTGATGGAATCAGCTATGAGCTTCCTGCAGGAACATCTCACATAATTTGCGCATCTCATCTGTTGTCC
>JAJPXX010000064.1:991-9249 GCA_021205225.1 Lachnospiraceae bacterium | reverse complement strand
AATCACATCAAAGGAGCTTATGCTTACATCAAATAACTTCGTGAAACAACCCTGGGGAAACAAAATTTCTGGTTGCGTGATTGGGAAAAAAGAGTTATACTGGATGCAGTTCATTCAAAAGTGGGTCACACGCAAACAGGAGGCGTTGCAATGATTGAGGCAATTAGCTGTGGCGGTGTGGTGATTTTCAGGGGGAAGGTGCTTGTTCTGTACAAAAGCTATCGGAATAAGTACGAAGGCTGGGTTCTGCCGAAAGGAACGGTTGAAGAAGGCGAAGATTTCAAGGAAACCGCGGCACGCGAAGTTTTGGAGGAAACAGGCGTCAAGGCTGCTATTATCAAGTATGTCGGAAAGAGCCAGTACACGTTCAGTGTGCCGGACGATATTGTGTCGAAGGATGTTCACTGGTACCTGATGATGGCGGACAGTTATTACAGCAAACCGCAGCGGGAAGAATATTTTATTGATTCGGGATATTATAAGTATCATGAGGCTTATCATCTGCTCCGTTTTTCCAATGAGAAGATGATTTTGGAGAAAGCATACAGCGAGTATCTGAATTTAAAAAAGAACAATCTCTGGGGAAACCGAAAATACTTTTAATGTCGCCGGAATGAGCAGGGTGATTTTATCCCTTTTCAAGAATGCCGGGATTCTGCAGCAGTGTGGGATGTCGGCTTTTTTTCATTATGAAAGCGGGGAATCCGTGTGAACTGGTATCGGAATCTTTATATCGGGAAGACTTTTAAACAGAAGAAAAAGAAAATCATGCGCATGGTTGAAGCCCAAAAGGCCGTTCCGAACCTGTATCTGCTTTTGCTTCGCACGGATATCGGATACAATCAGCTGGAGATTGTTCCGCAGCGCTGCCTGAAAGAAACGATTCCGGATCTGTCCTCTGCCGTGATTCTGGGGGTTGCGTCCGGCAAATCAGAAGCGAGGGAACTTCTTGTACGAATGACAGAGCAGGTGTTTGCAGAAACGAAGAAGGCGGATTTAAGGCAGTATTTCCTCGCACGTATTTGATGGACATTTCCTCTGGTGTGCGCCAGTGGGACGGGCAGAAAGGATGAGAACAGGTCAGGAAAGGTTTCGGATGAAAGAATGATACTTCATGTGGTACTGACAATATTGAAGGTGGCGGGTATCCTGCTTCTGGCACTGGTTTTACTGGTGCTGGCGCTGCTTTTTGCCATTCTGTTTGTTCCGATCCGTTATCGCCTTGCGGCGGCTTTTACTGAATCGGAAAAGCATGGTGAGATAAAAATCAGCTGGCTGCTGCATCTGATTTCTGTAAAGGCTTCTGTAGAGCTTCCGCCATCTGCCGGGGAAGAAGGGGAAGCTGCTTCGGATGAAGGCTTCTCCACTGAGGAAGAGAAGCATCCGCTTTCCGGGATTTCGCATATGCAGATGGGGGTACAGATCCGGATTCTTGGAATGGACCCTCTGGCGGTTCGCGCTTATATGCAGAAGCGCAGGCAAAAAAAAGCTGAGAACAAACGCGCAAAGCAAAAGAAACCGGAGCGTACAGTAAAAACCAGGCAGGATATTCACGATAGTCACACAGAAATTTCCGGGCAGGCGAAAGTACCTTCACAGAACGGACCGCCTGAGTATGCGAAGGATGATGCGCGGGTGAAAGAGGCTGGGAATCCGGAGCAGACAGAGTACTTGCTGCAAAAAGAAAATGTGGGGCAATCTGGGGAGAAGACGTCACAGAACGGTCAGACAGAGCGGACTGGTCAGAAAAAACGGAATGAATATGCGTACAAGTCCGGAAGCAAAACATTTTTGTATAAAATCAGAGCGCTTTGTGATACAATAAAACAGATACCGGATTTTGCAAGACTTCTTGTAAGAAAAGGAAAGAAGATCCTGCGGAAGCCGGAACAGATGAAAAAAAAGCTTACCCGTTTTCTTGGAAAAATTGAAAAATATGAGGCTAGAGAAGTGCTTTGGGATGTCTGGGCGCAGGTGAAGCATATGCTCCGCCATTTCCGGGTAAGAAAGGGAAGCGGTTATTTTCATTTTGGTACCGGGGATCCGGCACGCACGGGTGAATTATGCGGTGTTTTGTATCTGCTGCTTCCGGCGAGCTGCGGGGAGATCGAGATAGAGCCGCACTTTACCGATACTATGCTGGAGACGGAACTTATATTACGCGGACATATACGCCTGATCCATATGGTTCGTTTTGCATGGTGGGCATTTTTTAATAAAAAGCTGCGCAGGCTTATCCATGCTTTTCGCAGATAAATGGCAGTGCATTGGAAAGGAGTTTTAAAATGGCTGAAAATTTTCAGGATACTGTAGCATCGTTGTTTAAAGGGATGGATAATTTTATTACAACAAAGACGGTTGTTGGAGATCCGATTACCGTTGGAGATACGATTATTCTTCCTCTGGTTGATGTCTCTTTTGGGGTGGCTGCTTCAGCGAAATCTGAGGAGAAGAAAAACGCGGGAGGCGGCGGAATGGGAGGCAAGATTTCCCCAAGCGCGGTGCTGGTCATTTCAAATGGTACAACCAAACTGGTCAATGTAAAAAATCAGGATGCTGTGACAAAGGTTCTGGATATGGTTCCGGATATTGTGAATAAGTTCATGCCGGGAGAAAGAGGGGAAAAAGACTCTGACCCGGAGGTTGACGAAGCGATTCACGCGGCATCAGAGGACGAATTTACCTTTTAGTCATCTTCGTATATTTCTTTCACGCGCTGCATATACTACAGAAAACGCGGCGATTTGGGGCAGAGAAAGCTGAAATATCAGTGAAACTGTCAGGAGCCGCCGTAAAACTGGATCTGATGTTCTTATGCGGAGGCTGGTGGGATATACTTTATTCTGGGTCGGACTGGGGATGGTTGTGGAGATGCTGCTCGACAGCATTCTGCTTAGCGTTCTTCTGATCCTGTTTCTGCTTTTGATGGGATATAATCTGTTTATGGGATGACGGGTTCGTGCGATCAAGCGGGGGGGCAGCTTTCTGTCTCCTGCTCGCTGTGCGGGTCGGGTGCGGCAAAGCTGCAAAATACCTTACCCGGCTCTGTGCAATCGGATAGGGGGTGCTCTCATCACCTATTCGCCTGCGCCGGCCGCGTCCGGCTTTAGCCGGAATAATTCCTTACGCGGCCGTGTGCATAAAAACAGCAGGCAACTCTTACATTTAAGAATCAGCCTGCTGTTCCTCTGATGCGCAGGTGCGCACCCTTATGCTCTCTCTACTTTACCGGATCTCAGACATCCAGTACATACATACATTCTCTTAGCAGAAGTTGCACCAGTTTTCACTTTGACCTTCTGGATGTTTGACTTCCAGATCTTATTACTCCTTCTGTGTGAATGGCTTACCTGATTACCGAAATGTACGGATTTATCACAAATAGCACATCTTGCCATGACTGCACCTCCTTGCCTCAAATTAAGCCTGTGTCTGCAAGAAAACCTTTCTTAGCTCCAAGACTCACAACAAATCACATTCTACCAGATACAGGATGGTTTTGCAAGCATAAAATTAAAAATTCATGAAAATTTGGTTGCAAATATCCGCTTTTTTTTATAGAATAGAGGAAGCGTAATCGGTCAGGGCAGCGGCCTGCCGGCCTGATTGATTTCAAACAGTCAGTTGGTTGGAACAGCTGCTAATCAGAAAAAAGATAGAGGAGGTTCCGGTCCATGAAGGGACGCATGAATAATGAGCTTGGCTCGATTGTGATTGATCCGAATGTCATCGCCACTTACGCCGGCAGCGTTGCGGTTGAATGCTTCGGTATTGTAGGTATGGCCATCGTGAATGTAAAAGACGGTCTGGTACGGCTTCTGAAAAGAGACAGCCTGGAGCGCGGACTGAGTGTGAAGATTGAAGACAACAGAATTACGATTGATTTCCATGTGATAGTAGCCTATGGGGTGAGTATTTCGGCTGTTGCGGATAATCTGTTCGACAGCGTGAAATACCGTGTGGAGGAGTTCACCGGTATGGAGGTCGAGAAGATCAATATGTACGTCGAAGGCGTGCGTGTGATTGACTGATGGATGGAGGATCAAAAACAGTGAGTACGAATACAATCAGCGCAGAGCTTTGCGCGAAAATGTTTCTGGCCGGTGCCAGAAATCTTGAGTCAAAAAAAGAGTGGATCAATGAACTCAATGTATTTCCGGTACCAGACGGTGACACGGGTACGAATATGACACTTACCATTATGTCAGCTGTCAAAGAAGTGTCCGCCCTGAATCCGCTGACAATGGAATCCTTATCGAGAGCGATTTCTTCCGGTTCCCTTCGCGGTGCGCGGGGAAATTCGGGGGTCATCCTTTCTCAGCTGCTGCGCGGGTTTACGAAGGTCGTCCGTACAGAAGAGGAAATTACGCCGGTTATCCTGACCGCAGCGTTTCAGAAAGCGGTAGAGACAGCCTATAAGGCGGTTATGAAGCCAAAGGAGGGTACGATCCTTACGGTTGCCAGAGGCGGAGCGGAACGGGCAGCGGAGCTGATCGAGGAAAATCCGGACATTGACCTTGAAACCCTGATGGCCGAAGTTCTGAAGCGCACGGAGGAAGTGCTGAATGAGACGCCTGAGCTTCTTCCGGTGCTGAAGGAAGCGGGAGTTGTTGACTCTGGCGGGCAGGGACTTGTACAGGTATTAAAAGGCGCGTTTGACGCATACAGGGGTATTGATTCTCCGGTCACGGAAGAGGAGACGGAAGAAGCTCAGGCTGAGTCTTCCGGAGAAGTCTCGGATCAGGATCTGGCCGGAGAGCAAAATGTGCCGGATCTGACCGGAGAAGTATCTTCTTTTGTATATGATACCGCGTTTCGGATGATCCCGGAGAAAGAATTTACTGCGGATGCAGAGCTCGTACTTCGAACGTATCTGGAAGCAATCGGTGATGCGGTGTCAATTGTTCCTAATGCCGGAGGGATTGATATATGCATCCATACAAATGACCCTGGCCGTGTACTTCAGAAGGCATTGAAGCTGGGTGCGCTGACGCAGATTCGGATTATCAATACGCTTATGGAGCTTTTTTCCTCCCTGCCGGTTACTCCGGAAGAAAACCGTGACGGCAGTGAGGAGGACAGAAGCGAAGATCCGTTCGCTCTGCCAGGCGTACCGAAGCTTGCAGAGCTAAAAGAGACCGGGTTTATTTCTGTATCGATCGGAGATGGGATCGCAGATATTTTCCGGGATCTTGGCGTGGACTGTCTGATTGAAGGCGGTCAGACCATGAATCCCAGTACGGAAGATATGCTGCGGGCAATTGACCAGGTAAATGCGAAAAATATTTTTATCCTGCCCAATAACAAGAATATCATCCTTGCGGCTAACCAGGCGAAATCCCTGACAAGTAATAAAAATATTTTTGTCATACCGACGAAGACTGTGCCGCAGGGCATTACAGCAGTGATTAATTATGTACCGGAGAAATCACCGGAAGAAAACGCGATGGTGATGGAACTGGAGATTGAAAACGTGCGGACAGGTCAGGTAACTTATGCAGTTCGGGATACGCATATTGAAAACAAAGTGATATCTGCCGGCGATATTATGGGAGTCGGTGACCATTCGATTCTTTCTGTTGGAAAGGATACGACACTGGTGGCCGAAGAGACCATCGCGGAGATGATGACGGATGAGGCAGAGCTGGTCAGCATCTACTACGGAGAGGATATAAAAAAGGAAGAAGCTGACGTGCTGGCAGAGCGCGTGACAGAGCGTTTTCCGGACTGTGATGTAGAGCTGAATTACGGCGGACAGCCAATCTATTACTATATTATTTCGGTGGAATAACAGAAGCTGCGGGAGGAATCCATGAATCTCGAATCTCCGCTTGATTCCCTGAAAGGAATTGGCGAAAAAACAAAGCATTTATTTGCAACCGTGGGAATCGAAACGGTCGGCGATCTGCTCGCTTATTATCCGAGAGCATACGAGAGGTATGAGGAGCCAGTCTCCATGCGTGACCTGCCGCAGGATGAAATTGTAACGATCCGCGGAACGCTGACCTCCCCGATTCTGAACCGCTATTACGGAGGAAAATGTATCTCTGCCACTTCCTGTACCGATGGGTTCGGAGAGGTGCTGCTGACCTGGTACAATATGCCGTATCAGAAAAATTCTCTGCACACGGGAGAAACGTATATTTTCCGCGGTAAGACAAAGAAAAAAGGAAAACGCCTGCTCATTGAGCAGGCGGCTGTTTTTCAGGAGGAGCAGTACGAGGCTCTGACAGCCACATTACAGCCGGTTTATTCGCTCACAAAGGGCATGACTGTGCGGATGGTGCAGAAAGCGGTAAAACAGGCGCTTGCCGCCCTTTGCCCGCCAAAGGGTACGGCAGCCGGTGCTAAGACGGCAAAACAGGCAGCTTCCGCTGAAAGAACCAGCGAGTGTAATTCCGCTGCCGAAGCTGTGGATTACCTGCCGGAGAATCTGCAAAAAGAGTATCATCTGTGTCTCTGGACGGAAGCTGTTTCACAGATGCACTTTCCGGATGATTTTGACTCTCTTCAGACGGCTCATCGCCGCCTTGCGTTTGATGAATTTTTCTTTTTCCTGCTTCAGCTGCAGAATCTGAGAGAACACCGGGGAAAGGAGACCCATTCCTTTCATATTCGCGCCAGGGGAGCGGCGGATCATCTGATCGCGTCACTTCCTTATCCGCTTACGGGCGCGCAGAAAAAAGTATGGGCGGATCTGTGCCGTGAACTGCAGGGAGAGAAGGTTATGGTGCGTCTGATTCAGGGGGACGTCGGCTCTGGCAAGACAATCCTGGCTGTGCTGGCGCTTCTGACAGTGGCGGAAAACGGTTATCAGGGCGCCCTGATGGCGCCAACGGAGGTGCTTGCCGCACAGCATTATGATTCTATACGGGCGCTTCTGGAGATGAGCGGTCTTCCATATAAACCTCTGCTTCTGACAGGCTCTATGACGGCCAGACAGAAGCGGGAGGCTTACGCACAGATGGAATCCGGCGAAGCTTCTATTGTGATTGGAACCCACGCGCTGATTCAGGAGAAGGCGGTTTATCATGCACTGGCGCTGGTCATCACGGATGAACAGCATCGTTTTGGCGTGCGGCAAAGAGACAATCTCGCACAGAAAGGAAATACCCCGCATACAATTGTCATGAGTGCTACGCCGATACCTCGTACTCTTGCGGTGATTCTTTACGGAGATCTTGATATCTCCGTGCTGGATGAGATGCCGGCAAACCGGCTGCCGATCAAAAACTGTGTTGTCGGCCCATCCTGGCGTCCAAAAGCCTGGGAATTTATAGAAAAACAGGTGCGGCTTGGGCATCAGGCCTATGTGATCTGTCCGATGGTAGAAGAGAGCGATCTGGTGGATGCTGAAAATGTTATCGAATATACAGAAACCATTCGGCAGGCACTTCCGGCCGATATGCGGGCAGACTATCTGCATGGCCGCATGAAACCGCTGGAAAAGAATGAAGTCATGGGGCGTTTCCTTCGCAATGAGATTCAGGTGCTGGTGTCTACGACTGTAGTGGAGGTCGGTGTAAATGTGCCGAACGCGACGGTTATGCTGATCGAAAATGCGGAACGGTTTGGCCTGGCGCAGCTTCATCAGCTGCGCGGGCGTGTCGGGCGGGGCGACGCGCAGTCGTATTGCATTTTCCTGCATGGGGGCAAAAGCAGCGAAGTGGCGGAAAGGCTGGATATTCTGAACCATTCAAACGATGGATTCGAGATTGCGGCAAAGGATTTGCAGCTTCGGGGTCCGGGAGATTTATTTGGGGTACGTCAGAGCGGCCTGATGAATTTTCATCTGGCCGATGTCTATGCGGATGCCGATATACTGCAGCTGGCGAACGAAGCCGTTACAAAGGTTATGGCTTTGGATCCGGAGCTGTCCCTTCCGGAGCACCGGAAAATAAAAGCCATTTACCAGCGGCAGAAAGAGCGACAGGGCGGACAGATCAGTCTTTGACAGTGACTATTTATCTAGTTTTGCACAATGTTTTGAATAAAATATTTTTTCTGCATCGTTGTTTTCCATGGAAAAGGGATGATTTCTTACTTAATTTTGGGAATATTTAGTCTTGTAATGTTTGAACAATTATTATATGATTGCGATGTACAGAGTTATATTTACAATAAGAATTAACAGGACAGGAAAATTCTGATACAGAAACAGTTTGATATGAGACCTATCGTAAAAAATTTGGAGGAATGAAAAATGCCAAGAACAAAAAAGAGTTCAGAAGAAATCGTCGAGGAAGCTTTAGAGACAG
>JAJPXX010000064.1:0-981 GCA_021205225.1 Lachnospiraceae bacterium | reverse complement strand
AAGCTACAGAGGATGCTGTTGTTGCGGTAAAAGAAGCTGCGAAGAAAGCGGATACGATGACGACAGAAGCGAAGAAGGCAGTCGCGAAAGCAGCGAAAAAGCCGCTGAAAGAGGAAGTATACCTTCAGTACGCCGGCAAAGAGATCAATAAGGATGAGCTGGTAAAGCAGGTGAAAGAGATCTGGACCAAAGAGATGAAGAATAAGGTTGGCGACATCGCGACGATTACTCTGTACCTGAAGCCGGAAGAGAATAAGGCTTATTATGTGATTAACGGGGAAGTATCCGGAAGCGTTGATCTGTAAGAGCCTTTCAAAGGCACAATTATTATAGAAGCGCCGCATTGATGGCACTTCTGATGAATTTCATGAAAAGAAAAGGCAGTTCACAGTGGATATAATAATCCAACGGTGGGCTGTCTTTTATAATGCGCAGGAGTCCGCCATAATGCTGCCTGCGCTCTGCGAATCCTGCGGGCGGGCAGGAGACAAAAAGCTGCTTCGTCGCTTTCAGACATCATCGGAACGGATGTTCAGTCTCCAGTCAAGATCTCCTCTCGCAAGTCCGAGTACGAGAGACTCAGCGGTCGCGATGTTCGTCGCGATCGGAATGTTATATTCATCACAGCATCTGGAGATCGCGTAGATATCGGGATCATTCGGGCTGGCCGTGATTGGATTGTAAAAGAAGATCACCATATCCATGCTGTTGCGTATGATCATATCCATAAACTGCTTATCTCCGCCGACGCTGCCCGGCAGGAACTTGTATACTTTAAGATTCGTCACTTCTTCGATTCTTCGCCCGGTACCGCCTGTCGCATACAGATGATGCCTGGAGAGAATGTATTTATAGGCAAGGCAAAAATTTTCGATCAGTGTTTTCTTGTTATTATGCGCGATAAATCCGATGTTCATCAAGATATCCACCTTTCTGATTTCCAAACAATTCCCCTTGTAACATAACTGTCCAGTTCATTAT
>JAJPXX010000177.1 GCA_021205225.1 Lachnospiraceae bacterium | reverse complement strand
AAACACAGCTTGCCGGGAAAGCAAATGTAAATTTACGAACACTGCAGCAGTATGAGCTTGGCGCAAAAAATATCAATAAAGCATCCTTTCAAACAGTGAGGGCGCTCTGCAATGCACTTGGTTGTCAGGCAGAAGATATTTTAGAGTATTAAACCGTTTTCCCATTTCAGGTACATCCCTACACCAGGAACTCAAACGCATCTCCCGACTGCACATAATGCACCGGGATCTCCCCCACCAGTCCCGGCAGATACCGCAGCATATCTTTCATACCGATCTCCTCGAAATTAAAGTGTCCGATGTTATAAATAATCTTCGGATGACCAAGCTGCGCGGCGTCACGCACGTAAGCGCTGACTGTCCAGTCAATCAGCTCAAGCGGGATGATCGCGTCAATCTCTTCCTTATCCACTTTCAGAAGCTTCTCATTTTCTCCTGGTCCATGCTCACGGATATGCTCCCACAGGAAAATCTTTGAAACCTTTGTGTGCGGATCCCCAACAATACGAATTCCGTTCAGGTTCAGCTTTTCCTTCAGAAACTGGCCAAGCTCCGTCGCGTCTGTCTCCGGAATCTGATACAGCAGCGGCTTTTTTGCGGAGCCGATCAGATACTGCTCCCAGCCCAGTTCCTTCATAATCCCGTAAAAGATGCCGTCAAGCGGCGGATCGACCGGGCTGCCCCCGTGAATATGGTCATGATCCCGCCAGACCACAATTCCATTCTCATCCAGCAGCTTTTTCTTCTCCTGAAAGATGGCGCTGCTTTCCAGCCAATCGGTCGTATCCTCATGGCTCCAGAACAGCGGCTCATGCGCAATGATCAGATTCGCCCCCAGCTTTGCCGCCTCGCGGATAACATGAACAGAAGCAAAGCACGTCACCACGATGCCAGTACATTCCTGCGCAGGATCACCGTTTTTCACTACATCCGTGGTTGGAAAGCCCTCATCCACCGGCGGATGATACGCGATTACTTTCTCAATTATCTCACTTATTTTCATGTCAATTCTCCTTTCTTCCACCTCTATAAAGCCAGTGTTTTCGCCTTGCATTCTTAACAATTCATTTTTAAATGTTATTTAAGCAAATTTCATTGCAAACTTCAATCGTGAATTATTATTTCGCCCGAATTGCTCTCACCTCTTCGCAAATCTCTTCGAACCGGATCTGACATTTTCCCTCAAAAATCTGCACCGGCACGGGCTGATCCATACCATAGATCGAAGTACGGCAGTCTCCCCCAGTCTTATCATGCACGATCACCTTCTCCTGCTGCAAGTCCACAATCCAGTATTCACGCACGCCCGCGCCCAGATACTTCCATAATTTGACTGTCATATCTTTGCGGGCAGTCGAATCAGATAAGATCTCTATTACAAAATCGGGAGCTCCATAAATGCAGCGCTTAATGAGCTTTTCTCTGTCGCAAAGAACCAGAATGTCCGGCTGAACCATTGTCTTGTCGTCGCAATCAAGCTGCACATCCACTGGTGCAAACAATGCCCGACAGGAACCACCTTTTCCCCGGATAAATTCTGCCAGCTGTCTCCATATTTCCGCCGAAGCTATCTGATGCGTGGTATACGGCGACGCCATATCATAGAAAATCCCGTCGATCAGCTCCACTCGCCGCTCATCCGGCAGTGCATAATAATCTTCCAGAGTATATTCTCCCTGACGCTTATATGCATACTGTGCTGCCGCCTCGCACACCATGTCTTTGCCTGCCGCGTCTTCTGGCTGTTCATAAGTAAAGCCCTTTTTCTCTGTCTCCCTGCGCAATTCCTGATTTTCCTGTGTTTCCTGTTTCTTCATTCCGTCTCCTCCTGATCTGGCAGCCTGTATCGAAATTCCATGTGCATTCTGCTTGTCTGTTTCGCCGATAGCACACAGCTAAAATCCTCAACGCAGCCGTGCAATTGTTTCGATTTACCCTCTCATTTTTCTTCGAATTTATCTTCTGTTTATAAATGCATATTAACACATGGCTCATTTCATGTCAATACGTTTCTTAATCTATTTATTTCTTCCATTTATAAAATATTTGCAACTAAAGCTTTATAACAATATATAGGGTCAAATATATGCGCAGACACGCTTACCCGGCTCGCTGCTTCGCGGGAATAAAGCAAATTTGGCTGTGGCGTGACCCGTAACGACTGGCGAAAACAAACCTTCGTTACAGAGATTTTTCTCTGGTAATCAGACAAGACTGATGCTATAATCATTATGCTTATAAACCGAACAGCATCCGCGCCATTTTATCAGGGACTGTAAATAGAAACCGTTTGGAAGCTGCGGAATAAAAGAAGTTTTACAAAAAGGAGTTTACCGACATGGATTACGCAAAAGAATCTTTGAAAATGCACTATGACCTGAAAGGCAAAATTGAGATCACCGCCCGCGCAGCCGTTGACTCGAAGGACGCGCTGAGCCTGGCCTATACCCCCGGAGTGGCGCAGCCCTGCCTCGAAATTCAGAAAGACATTTCGAAAAGCTATGAGCTGACCCGGCGCTGGAATACAGTCGCGGTCGTGACGGACGGCACCGCGGTGCTTGGTCTGGGCGATATCGGTCCGGAGGCCGGCATGCCGGTGATGGAAGGAAAATGTGTGCTGTTTAAAGCGTTTGGCGATGTGGACGCGATTCCGCTCTGTGTGCGGAGCAAGGACGTGGACGAAATCGTCAATACGGTCGCTCTGCTCGCGGGCAGCTTCGGAGGCGTGAACCTGGAAGATATCTCCGCGCCCCGCTGCTTTGAGATCGAACGTAAGCTGAAAGAGCGCTGCGACATCCCGATCTTCCACGATGATCAGCACGGTACGGCAGTGATCACGCTCGCCGGTCTGATTAACGCGCTGAAGGTGGTCGGCAAGAAAATCGAAGATATTAAGATCGTCACTTCCGGCGCGGGCGCCGCAGGCATCGCGATCATCCGGCTGCTGATTTCCATGGGGCTGAAAAACGTTATCATGACAGACCGCCAGGGCGCGATCTGGGAAGGCCGCGACGGTCTGAACCCGATCAAAGCCGAGATGGCCAAAATCACGAACCGGAACCTTGAGAAGGGGCGTCTCGCAGATGTGATTCGCGGCGCCGACGTCTTCATCGGCGTGTCTGCGCCTGGTACGCTGACCGCGGATATGGTACGCACGATGGCAAAGGATCCGATCATTTTCGCCTGCGCGAATCCCACGCCTGAAATTTTTCCGGACGAGGCAAAGGCCGCCGGCGCCGCAGTGGTATCTACAGGGCGCTCCGACTTTCCAAACCAGGTCAACAACGTGCTCTGCTTCCCCGGCATTTTCCGCGGCGCGCTGGATGTGCGCGCTTCCGATATCAATGATGAGATGAAGGTCGCAGCAGCCTACGCGCTGGCCTCTCTGGTGAGTGAAGAAGAGCTGAACGCGGATTATATTCTGCCCGCAGCCTTCGATCCCCGCGTGAAAGACGCGGTTGCAAAGGCCGCGGCAGACGCCGCACGCAAGAGCGGTGTAGCCCGGATCTGAACATACAGACCTCGCGGCAGTCGCCAAATATCCGTGCAAGCTACGCCATAAGAGGCACCAGCTTACCGGTGGATTCCTTATGGCTCCGGCTACTTGGCTCGTTGCTTCGCGGGAATCGATACAACAGCCATACAGAAGCGCGCCTGACCCGAAATTTACAATATGATATTATTACCGCATATCCTGTCACTGAAAGAAAAACTCAAGGCATTCTCAGTGACAGGATACGCATTTCACCCTGTTATTACTCTATACTCTTCAGCGACTCCACCATGTCAATCTTTTTCAGCCGGAAGTGCATCACGAAATTTACGATGATTGAGAACCCAATCGTAAACAATATACTGATCATATAGCTTTTCAGGTAAATCGCCCGCCCGAACATACAACTGTCGACTTCGACGGTCGTGATGATAAACGCATGCAGCGCTTTCCCGATGAAAACGCCCGCGCCTGCTCCTATGACAGTAGTCACCGCATTTTCACGGAAGATATACGCGGACACCTCCCCGTCATAAAATCCCAGCACCTTCAGAGTCGCCAGCTCACGCCTGCGCTCGTTGATATTGATATTATTCAGATTGTACTGCACGACAAACGCCAGCAGCCCGGCCGATACAATGAGGACAATGATAACCAGATCCAGAGCGCTTAGCATCGTGTCGATTGTCTCCTGCAGGGATTCCATATAGGTAATATTCACTGCTGCGTCGAAGGATAACAGACCTTTGCCGACTTCTTCCAGTTCATCCAGGCTTTCCTGTGTGCCGTCGTAATCTGTGCAGAAGAAAATGCTGTTGTACTCTGGCGCTTCCCCGAAGAGTTCCTCATAAAGGGTCGGCGTCAGGTAAATATAGTGGTAAAGATAATTCTCACAAATAGCCGTGATCGGAATGTCTACCGTGCTGCCATCGTCCCGGCTGACGCGGATTGAATCGCCAACGGAAAGTCCAAACTCCTTCGCAATTTTTTCCGTGATGATCGCGCCCTCGTCGGTCAACGTGTAGGTTTCTTCCGAAGTCCGGCTGCGGAAGGTCAGAAATTCCTCCAGTTCATCCGTGTTTTCCGGCACATATACATAAATCGACCACTGTTTGCCGGTGCCGCTCGCATCCTGTCCGGCAATATCCATGCTCTGCATATAAAAACGCTTCCAGCGCATGATCCGGCTATCCGATGTGACTGCGTCGTTTAGTTTTTCCAGTTCTTCTTCCTGAGCGTCCGTATCGTAAACCAGCATCGCGTCATAGGTTTGAAGCTCGCTGTATTGCAGCACACCGACGTCCCCAATGGAATCCCGCAGACCATAGCCCACCATCAGAAGACCCATACAGCCGCCAATACCGAATATCGTCATCAGCTGGCGCCTTTTATAGCGCATCAGATTCCGCACCGTCGATTTCCAGTTGAAATTCAGGTGTTTCCAGATCAAAGGAATGTGTTCCAGAAAGACGCGCTTGCCCTGTTTCGGCGCAGGGGGACGCATCAGCTCAGCCGGAACCGTCCCCAGCGCACGATAGCACGCGGAAAGAGTCGCCCCGAGCGTACAGGCAAGCGCAATCCCCGAAGCCGCCAGCCCATAGACCCAATTATACGGCACGAGAATCGCAGGCTGATATTTATACATAATCTGGTATGCTTTGATAATTACCCATGGGAATACCTTCTCGCCAAAAAGTATGCCGAAAATACTGCCGCACGCCGTCGCCCAGAATGCGTATTTCAGATATTTTTTCGCGATATCCCATTTTCCATAGCCAAGCGCTTTGAGCGTACCGATCTGTGTGCGCTCCTCCTCGACCATACGGGTCATCGTAGTCAGGCTGATCAGCGCTGCCACCAGGAAGAAAATCACCGGAAAAACCTGTGCGATATTCGTCATGCGGTCTGCGTTTTCTCCATAGCCGGTGTTTTCCGGAAGACAGCTGCGGTCATATACGTACCACTCCGGATAGGCCAGGTCTGCCAGCTCTTCCTCTGCATCCGCGATTTTCTGCTCCGCCTCCGCGATCTCTTCCTCCGCATCGGCGATTTCCTGCTCTGCGTCCGCGATCTCCTGCTCCGCCTCTGCTTTTCCCTCGTAATAATCGTCCCAGCCGTCCGCGATCTTCTGCTCATTTTCCGCGATCTCTTTCTCCGCGTCGGCAATCTGCTCCAGAGCATCCTCAAGCTCCGCCCTGGCGTCCACGATTTCCTGCCGACCCTCCTCCAGCTGCTTTAAACCATATTTATATTCATATACAGAGGAATAATACTGCGCCCAGCCATCATCCAGCTCCGCGCGTGCTTCCAAAAGCTGTCCACGCGCTTCCTCAAGCGCGGCATAGCCATCGTCTACCTCCTGCTGCGCTGCGGCAAGCTCCGCTTCCGAAGACTCCAGCTGTGTCTTCGTTGAGGCAAGCGTGGCCTTTGACGTTTCGAGCGTCTGCTTCTGTGCGGCCAGCTCTTCCTCTGCCGCCGCAAGCTGTGCCGCCGTCTCATCCAGCGTCGCCTGTCCCTCTTCTAACTGCGTTTTCGCCTCTGCCAGCTGCGCTTCAGCTGCGGTAAGCGCAGCCTCCTGCTCCTCTAACTGTGCGGAGGCAGCGTCCAGCGCTGCTTTCGCCGCCGTCATCTCAGTCTCCTGCGAATCCAGCTGCTCTTTTGTCGCAGCCAGCGTCGCCGCCGCCTCATCCAATGCCGGCTTCTGCGCGGCAAGGGCACTCTCAGCTGCCGTCAGCTGCGTCTGAAGCGTCTCCGCAGTCGAAAGAGCCTCCGCAATCGTCTGCGGCAGGGAAGAAACCTGTGCCTGCGCTGCCGCAAGCTCCGCCTGCTTTTGCGCCAGAGACGCCTGTGCCTGCGCCAGCTGCTCTTTCAGCGCTGAAGTATCTGCCTCTGATGTGGAATCGCCGCTCTGCGTGGAGTCGTCACTCTGTCCGGAATCGCTGTCCTGTGTAGAATCATTATCCTGCGTGGTATCGCCATCCTGCGCGGCATCACCGTCCTGCGTGGTATCACCGTCCTGCGCCGAATCGCCATCCTGCGTGGTATCACCGTCCTGTGCGGTATCACTGCTCGGCGCGGGAACATCATCCTGCGCGGTATCACTGCCCTGCGTGGAATCACCATCCTGCGCCGAATCACTGCTCTGCGCGGAAACAACTCCCGCTCCGCCTGCCGCAATCTGCGCCTCCAGGCTGGCAATCTCACTGTTTAATGCCTCGATCTCCGAAGACAGCGCATCCACCTGCGCTGCCGCGGTATCATAGGCAGACTGAGCGTTCTGTGCTGCCGCCGCAGCCGATTCACAGCCTGCGCGCAGCTCCTCTGCCTGCGCTGCCGCGCTGTCATATGCACTCTGAGCGGATGCAAGCTCCTCAGCTCCCGCAGAATAACTCTCCCAGGCCGCATCCAGCTGCGCCCGTCCCTCATCATAGGTACTCTGCTGCTTCGCCAGCTCCGTTTTCGCCGCTTCCAGCGCTTCCCAGCCTGCCTCCACCTCGGCGGCAGACGATTCATAAGTACTCTGCTTTTCCGCAAGCTCGGCCACACCCTGCTCATAAGCGGCCTGTCCTTCGGCCAGCTGCTCTTCCGCCTCCGCGATCTGTGTCTCGCCGGAAGTAATCTGCGCCAGGCCGTCATTATACTGCTCCCAGCCAGACGCGATCTGCTCCGCGCCGGAGTCAATCTCCTCCTGCGCGGATTCCAGCTGCTCCATAGCCTCCTCAGACTCACTCTCATACTCGGCAAGGCCGCTGGCATATTCCGCCTCATTCGTCTTTAACGAATAGTAGGCGTCTCTGAGCTCACTGCGCGCTTCCGCGATCGTCTCCTCATTTTCCGCAAGCTCGGCTTCCCCATCCGCCAGCTCCGACTGCGCCTCCGCGACCGTTTCTTTCGAATCCTCCAGTTCTGCCTTTCCGTCCGCCAGCTCCGATTCCGCCGCCAAAAGCTCTGATTCCGCTTCTGCCAGCTCCGACTCGGCCTCTGCTTTGGCGTCCGCCAGTTCCTGCTTCGCATCCGCCAGCTCCTGTTCGCCGTCTTCTATCTCCACGCGCGCTTCCTCAATTTCGGACTGCGCTTCCTCCTGAATCTGCACATATCGCGCCTCACAGCGCACATCCTCAATTGCCTCAATCCGCTCCAGGACTTCTTCGACCAGATCCTCATAGGCGTCCGTGTAAGCCAGTTCCTCCTTCGCGCCCTCGACCTGAACATAAATCACGCTGTAGACATCCGTGTCAAACGCATCCGCAGTCACATAGACAAAACCGGAAAGCGTTCCCGTCCCAAGCGTCGTGCTGCCGCGATCGTTCGCAATATAGCAGGGACTGTAGCCAATGCCGGTAATCGTCAGTTCCCGGTAAGCCAGTGTCGAATCGTCCTCATCCTCCACTGCAATCTCCAGCACATCCCCCACTTCGTAGCCCTTTGCATCCGCAAAGGACTGATCCAGGAAACACTCACCCGCCTGTGTCGGAAGACTGCCCGCACTCAGCGCTACCTGATTCATCGTTTCCGGAAAGGCCTCTACATGAAGAACCGACTGCGAAGATTCATCCCCCGTATAGACATCTTCCATATAGGTGCCCTCGACCGCAGCCACGCCCTCAACCGCCGCGATTGCCGCTGCATCGTCCTCCGACAGGCCCATGGTGCTGATTACACGGATATCCATCAGATTAGCGTCGTCAAAATATGTATCCTCCGTGACGCGCATATCCGGCGCCGCAGACTGAAGTCCGGAAAAAAAAGACACGCCCAATGCCACGATCAGAAAAATAGACAAAAAGCGGTTCATGCTCTTTTTTACTTCCATCCGGAAATCTTTTTTTAACGCGCGTTTTCTCATACAGATCAGCTACCAGTCCCTGTTCTTGTTTGCATATGCCATTGTTTCCAAAACGTCCCTACCACTCAATCTTCTCTACCGACATCGGCATCTCGTTCCTGTACTGCTCGGCCACCTGGCCGTTTTTAATCCGGATCACCCGGTCCGCCATCGGCGCAATCGCCGAATTGTGCGTAATCACCAGCACCGTCATCCCCCGTTCCCGGCACATATCCTGCAAAAGCTTCAAAATCGCCTTGCCCGTCTGATAATCCAGCGCACCAGTCGGCTCATCGCAGAGAAGAAGCTTCGGGTTCTTCGCCAGCGCTCTCGCAATGGAAACACGCTGCTGCTCCCCGCCGGAAAGCTGCGCAGGGAAATTTTTCATACGGGACGCAAGACCTACCTCTTTGAGCACGCTTTCCGCATCCAGCGGATTCCTGCAGATCTGATTCGCCAGCTCCACATTCTCCAGCGCCGTCAAATTCTGCACCAGGTTGTAAAACTGGAAGACAAAGCCAATATCATTTCTCCGGTAACCGGTCAGCTTCCTCTGGTTGTACTTCGAAATATCCTCTCCGTCCACCCAGACACTGCCGCTCGTCGCAGAATCCATTCCGCCCAGTATATTCAGCACCGTCGTCTTCCCGGCGCCGCTCGGTCCCACAATCACGACAAACTCGCCCTTACTGATCTCAAAATCAATCCCGTCCACTGCGTGAATCTCCACTTCACCCATACGGTAAATCTTCGTCACACGCTCCAGCTTTACATATGCGTCCATAGGAATCCGCTTCCTTTCCGGTCCGGCCTGGCATCCATTCTTTTTGCAGCCTCTACATTTTCGCCCCTGACCACGCAGCAAGTGCGTGATCGGGGTGTGAACAGTAACTTCCTTTTCTCTGTGTTCATGCATTACTTCTATTTTAATAACCCGCTCAATAATATGCAATTATTTTATGAAAATTTAAGACTATATTACTG
>JAJPXX010000169.1 GCA_021205225.1 Lachnospiraceae bacterium | reverse complement strand
ATCACATCAAAGGAGCTTATGCTTACATCAAATAACTTCGTGAAACAACCCTGATGAAATCGAACACATGATTGATTTTATCCTTTTTTTATGCTAGAATGAAAAATTGATAGAATAATCTACAGGAGAGAGATGAAGAAAGCGGATATAAAACTGATTCTGCTGGTGGGTGCAGTCTGCATTTTGCTGCTTGTTTTGCGCTATTTCAGGATGGATACAGGAGCTTCGGTTGTAGTAGAGGTAAATGGAGAAACCTATGGAACCTATTCCCTGAATAAAAACCAGACAGTTCGAATTAATGACACGAATGTGCTGGTGATAGAGGATGGGGAAGCCTATATGTCTGAAGCGACCTGCCCGGATGGGCTCTGCATCAGCCAGGGGCATATTTCGGTCGCTGGTACAATGATTGTCTGTCTGCCGAATCGTGTGGTGGTTCAGGTGACAGGTGACGACGCGGATGCGGAAAATGGCCTGGATGCTGTTACCGGCTGATTCATTTACAAGCTTTGTAACTGCATAGAAACTATACAGCTGCATCATAATGAGGTATCTGATATGAGGACAAAGGTAGCTTACCTTGGAATGTTTACCGCGCTGGCGATGATTTTGAGCTATATTGAATCTCTGTTCCCGGTTTTTTACGGGATTCCCGGTGTAAAGCTGGGGCTTGCGAACAGTATGTCGCTGGTGATTCTTTATCTGATCGGCGCTCCGGGCGCTTTTTGTGTATCGATTGTCCGTGTTGTCCTGTCCGGTTTTTTATTTGGGAATCTTTTTTCAATTGCCTATAGCCTTTCCGGAGCGATTCTGAGCATGGCAGTGATGGCGCTTATGAAAAAGCTTCCCTGCTTTTCAGTAGTGGGAATCAGCATGATGGGAGGTATCGCGCATAACATCGGTCAGCTGATTGTCGCAGTTCTGCTGGTTGAGAATCTGAACCTTCTGTATTATCTGCCGGTGCTGGTATTGTCAGGACTCGTGACAGGGCTGGTGATCGGATTGCTTTCTGCGGAAATTGTGAAGAGGCTTCCGCGTTCGTGGTAAAATTATGAGGAGATATCAATGATTGCATATTTAAAAGGAACGGTAGCTGCTGTTTCGGAGAATATTCTGGTACTGGATGTGAATCAGGTCGGCTATCAGGTTTTTATTTCCGCACGGGATGCGGCGGATATGCCTGGGAGCGGCTGTGATGTGAAGGTCTTCACATGGATGAGTGTCAGCCAGGACGCGATCCGGCTGTATGGTTTTTTGCAGGAGGACGATCTGGAGGTCTTTCGTTTACTGATAAACGTCAGCGGAGTTGGACCGAAAGCCGCTCTGGGCGTTTTGTCTGTCTTTACTGCGGATGAACTGAAGCTTGCCGTGCTTGCGGATGATGCGAAGATCATCGCTAAGGCGCCGGGGATCGGAAGCAAGAGCGCCCGCAAGATTATTCTGGAGCTGAAAGACCGCTTCAGCGTGGAGGACGCTTTCGAGAGCAGACTTTCAGGAAGAGATGGGAACGCAGCCCATGCTGTTGCGCATTCTGACGCCGGAGATGAAGCGATTCAGGCGCTTATTGCGCTGGGGTATTCGGGCAGCGATGCTCTTCAGGCGGTAAAGAATTGTGAAATTACAGAAGACATGGATACGGAGACGATTTTGAAGCTTGCCCTGAAGCGTCTCTGATTACTAGGAGCTACGGAGGGACGCTATGGCGAGGAGAGTGATTGCGACGGACGCGACAGAAGAGGATATCCGCCTGGATACCGGTCTTCGTCCGCGGCTTTTGCAGGATTATATCGGACAGGAAAAGGTTCGGAATACACTGAAAATCTATATTGAGGCGGCGAAGTCCAGAGGCGAATCCCTGGATCACGTTCTGTTTTATGGCCCTCCCGGACTTGGCAAGACTACTCTGGCCTGTATCATTGCGAACGAGATGGATGTGAATATTAAAATCACGTCAGGGCCGGCCATTGAAAAACCGGGAGAGATGGCTGCGATATTGAATAATCTTCAGGATGGAGATGTCCTTTTTGTCGATGAGATTCATCGGCTGAACCGGCAGGTGGAGGAGGTTCTTTATCCGGCGATGGAGGATTTTGCGATTGACATTATGATTGGCAAGGGAGCTGCGGCGCGCTCTGTCAGGCTGGATTTGCCGCATTACACATTGATCGGGGCTACGACCAGGGCTGGTATGCTTAGCGCGCCTCTGCGGGATCGGTTTGGTGTAGTGAGCCATCTGGACTATTATTCGGAGAAGGAGCTGCAGACGATTGTCCTGCGCTCAGCGAATGTTTTGCAGGTGGAAATTGACAACCGGGGCGCACTGGAAATCGCGCGTCGCTCGCGTGGAACCCCCCGTCTGGCAAACCGGATGCTGAAGCGTGTGCGGGATTATGCGCAGGTGCGCTATGATGGCCGGATTACAGCGGCGGTTGCATCGGAAGCGCTTGATCTGCTGGAGGTGGATCGTTATGGCCTGGATGCGATTGACCGTTCGATTCTCTCTCTGATGATTGACAAGTTTGACGGCGGACCGGTGGGGTTGGACACCCTTGCCGCGGCGATTGGTGAGGATTCCGGTACGATTGAGGATGTGTATGAGCCATATCTGATCAAAAACGGATTTCTGAACCGCACGCCCAAGGGACGTGTTGTCACAGAACTTGCAAAAGAGCATATGGCTGGTCGGCTATAAGGAAAAGAAAGTATTGTAATTTCTGAAATCTATTATATAATCAGAACTATCGGGGAGAAAGAGAGGTTGACCTATGTCATCCAAAAACAGGACACAGGTAATTATTGCCGGTAAAATTTATACATTGAGCGGATATGAGAGTGAGGAATATCTGCAGAGGGTGGCTGCTTATCTGAATGGAAAGATTTCAGAGTTTCGGAATGTTGAGGGCTATCAGAGGATGTCCCCGGACATGAGGGCGATCCTGCTGAATCTGAACACCGCAGATGATTATTTCAAGATGAAGAATAAGGTGGAAGAGCTGGAACGGGATCTTTCTGAAAAAGACCGTGATATCTATGAGCTCCGCCATGAACTGATCACTGCCCAGATTCGCCTGGAGAATTCAGAAAAACAGAATCAGACGCTTGAGGACAGGAATACGGAGCTCCAGAAAGAAATTATTCGCCTGGAGACACAGATCAAGAACAAGTGATGAAAAAGCTGCAATTTCTGTCAGATAAATTGCGGCTTTTCTTTATATAGGAGCAAGCTATGATGGAACACTCACCATACGAGGTATCTCTGGCGGAACACGCCGGGAAATCAGAAGATGGGACATCCCGCTCCGGCACAGCTGAGCTTCTCGCGCCTGCGGGTTCCCTGGAAGCGCTGCGCGCTGCTGTGAATGCCGGCGCAGACGCGGTCTATATTGGCGGGCGCGCGTTTGGAGCCAGAGCGTATGCGGATAATCCGGATGAAGCGGAGCTGATAGAAGGAATTGAATATTGCCATCTGCGGGGCAGAAAGGTATATCTGACGGTAAACACTCTTCTGAAGGAGCATGAATTGCGCCAGGATCTGCTCCCTTTTCTGATGCCGCTGTATCTGCACGGGGTGGATGCGCTGATTGTACAGGATCTGGGTGTGGTTCGTTTTTTACGGGAACAGTTTCCGGATTTGAAGCTGCACGCGAGCACACAGATGAGTGTAACGACAGCGGAGGGCGCAGCGCTTCTGGCCCGCCATGGGATCAGCCGGGTTGTGCCTGCCAGAGAGCTTTCTCTGGGGGAGATTCGCACAATAGCGGACTCCGGCATGGAAGTGGAAACGTTTGTACATGGGGCGATCTGCTATTGTTATTCTGGAAGATGTCTTCTCAGCAGTATGCTTGGAGGGCGCAGCGGGAACAGGGGAAGATGCGCGCAGCCCTGCCGCCTGCCATACACGGCGGAAGCGCCGGGATACCGCAGGGATGGCTATCCGCTCAGTATGAAGGATATGTGTACGCTGGATATTCTTCCGGATCTGCTGGAGGCGGGGATTGTTTCTTTTAAAATAGAAGACCGGATGAAGCAGCCAGCATATGCGGCAGGTGTCACCTCTGTTTATCGTAAATATCTGGATCTCTATGCCCGAAAGGGGCGTGCGGGTTATCGCGTCGAGCAGGAGGATCGCCAGATTCTCCTGGAGCTGTTTGACCGGGGCGGCTTTTCAAAGGGATATTACCACAGCAAGAATGGCCCGGCCATGATCGCGATGGAACGTCCGAAAAAAGAAAATGCGCAGGCTGCCCAGAAGAAAGTGGAAAGCAACCGCCGCTTTCTACAGGAAAATATGCAGGTGAAAATTAATGGTGATTTAAGAATTTTTCCGGATAAACCTGTTATACTGGAGCTGTGGTGCGCCGGGGGAGAACGCGGGGACAGATATTCTGTGAAAGTGACCGGCGGCGCTCCGGCGATGGCAGAGACGACTGCAGCGACGAAGGACGATGTATCCCGCCAGATGAGAAAGACCGGAAATACGCCGTTTCTATTTGAACACCTGGAAATACATCTCGCGGATGGCCTGTTTCTTCCAGTGCGCATGCTCAACGAGCTGCGCCGGGATGCCCTGCGGCAGCTGCAGGAGAAAATTCTTTGCGAGAGAGGTGCGCGGTCCCTGGATTCTCTGACTGTTGGGAAAGAATACTGCCCGGAGAATGCGGCTGTGCCGGCAGGGGATAAGCATTGTCCGGAGAATATGGCTTTGCCTGTGGGTGCCTCACGGCTTAAGCAGCCAGAGCCGGCTGTGAATCTTCTGGTAACGACGAGCGGGCAGCTGGATGCTGTGCTTGACTGGATCGAGAAAGCAGGAAGAGAAAAAGAATTTGCGATCAGCGCGGGGTTGGATACAATTTATCTGGATTCCATGCTGTTTTCCTCAGACAAATCGAGAGAGCGGGTCGCTGAGGCGGTGGAGCTTTTACGACAGTGGGGACTTCAATGCTATTTTGCAGCTCCGCCTGTTTTGCGTGAGGAGGGACGCGCATGGCTGGAGAAGTCTTCCATCTGGTCTCTGCTTTCGAAAATGGATGGTTTCCTGGTGCAGTCTGTGGACGAGCTGGAATATTTCAGGCGTTCTTTCCCGAATGCCGGGTTTGCATCGGAAGACTGCCTGTACGCATTCAATACCGCTGCGCGCAAATTGCTTTGCGAGGAGGGAATTTCCCGTTTTACTTTTCCTGCGGAGCTGAATGGACATGAGCTGAAGTCGCTGGAACAGGCGGGCAGTGAGCTTATCATTTACGGCTATCAGGCTCTGATGCAGTCGGCGCAGTGTGTACGAAAAAATACGATTGGATGTATGCGGGAGAAAAAAACAGAGCAGGGGGAAAATGCATCTGGGGGCAGCATTTTATATCTGCGGGATCGAAAAAATATCCGTTTTCCGGTGATGACCCGCTGCCCGTTTTGTACAAATACGATTTATAATTCCATCCCGCTGCGCCTTGGCGGCTGCCGGGAGGAAATCAGAAAGCTGCATCCGTCCTTTTTCCGGATTTCTTTTACGATTGAGAGCGCGAAGGAGACCGGGCGGATTCTCAATGAATGCGGGCAGTGGTTTGGGTTTTCGGAAGAAGAAAGGAAAAACCGGAACCGCAGCGGACAGATGACAATTGATACAAATGGAACAAGGGGACATTTTAAAAGGGGAGTTGAGTAGCCATGATCAGTTTGCTCTACCAGGTATCCAGATATCTGATTATCATCCTAATGGCCTTATATACACTGCAGTGCTATACGGTTTTTCGCAGGAAGGATGAGGAGGCGCGGCAGTACCTGTTTCTGCGGCAGAATATGCTGATGTTTTTTATGCATTTTGTCGCGTATGCCCTGATTTATATTCAGAGCGGAGAGTTTGAGGTGATTCTCTTTTACGGGGCGCAGGTTCTGTATCTGCTGTTCACGTTGATTCTGTTCCGAGTGATTTATCCGATGGCTTCCAGGCTTCTGATTAATAATATGTGTATGCTGCTGTCGATTGGGTTCATTATGATTGCGCGGTTGGATTACGATGAGTGTGTGAAACAATTTATCATAGCAGTGGCGGCGACGGTTCTGGCATTGCTGATTCCTGTGATTATCCGCAAGCTTCGGTTTATTACAAAGATGTATTACGCATACACGCTGCTGGGAATTGGCCTTTTAGGGCTGGTCGCGGTGGCGGCGCAGACAACCTACGGCTCAAAGCTTTCCATTTCGATCGGAGGCTTTACTTTTCAGCCGTCTGAGTTTGTGAAGATTGTCTATGTATTTGCAATTGCGGGACTTTTGCAGCATGCGAAGGATTTTAAGAGAGTCGCGGTCGCGACTGCGCTGGCGGCGGTTCATGTCCTGATTCTGGTGGTTTCAAAAGACCTCGGAAGCGCGGTGATTTTCTTTATCACCTATTTGGTCATGGTATTCATCGCTACGAAGAACCCGTTCTATACGCTGGCGGGGATTCTGGCCGGCTCTGTGGGCGGCGTAGGCGCTTATTTTCTGTTTTCTCATGTGCGTACCCGCGTACAGGCCTGGCTGGATCCCTTTGCGGATTACCAGGTGAAGGGCTATCAGGTCGCACAGGCTCTGTTCTCTATCGCGGCCGGAGGATGGTTTGGAACCGGTCTTTATCAGGGGTCGCCGACTGCGATACCAGTCGTGGAGCAGGACATGATTTTTGCCGCGATCGTGGAGGAACTGGGCGGAATCTTCGGTATCTGTCTGATTCTGGTATGTATGAGCTGCTTTATTATGTTTGTAAATATAGGGATGCAGCTGACAAATCGTTATTACCGGCTGGTAGCGGTCGGCCTTGGCACGACCTATGCGGCTCAGGTTTTCCTGACAATTGGAGGTACGATTAAGCTGATTCCCCTGACAGGAGTGACTTTGCCTCTTGTCAGCTATGGAGGCAGCTCGGTTTTAAGTACGCTGATTATGTTCGCGATTGTGCAGGGACTTTATATGCTTCGGAATGATGAAGAAGCCGGACGTGAGGAAAAAGAAGCAAAACGGCTCGCCAAAGAGCAGCAAAAAAGAATGAACGGGCAGCCTGGGCGTTATCCGCGTCAGGCCAGCTATTATGGACCGGGAATGGGGTATCCGGGCGCATATGGCCAGGACAGGTATCCAGAGCAGAATGCGGGCGCATATGGAACAAACAGAGTTCCGGGTCAGAATACGGGAGCATATGTGTCAGACAGAAATGACGGACAGAATATGGATGCATACGGAGCTTCCTATTATTCAAGTGAATTCACGCAGGGTACAAAAGGGTGAAATGAAAATTTAAATTCCACAACTCGGGGGTACAAGTGGAATTCAGTCTTACTCAAAATTCCACTTGTATTTCCGGCGTTCGCAGCAAAAACCTAGTGGAAATCAGTCTTACACCATATGGCCTACCCAATTCTACTGGGTAAATGATGGCGTAAATGGAATGAAGTTTTTCTTCCTTGTTCACCCAGTAATCCCAGAAAGAGTGAAATCCACCGGAAAATCACAAATTTTGGCGTGGAAATAAACTTTTCACTTCAGCCAGGGTACAAAAGAATCCGGTACCGGCAAAAAGAAACGGCGCTTCCTTCACGGAAGGAAATCCGGCAGCGAAAAAGACTAAGTGGGATTCTGTTTTATAAAAAGAGTGGAGGAACCATATGGGAATAAAGACGCCGCGTGGAAAACGAAATAAAGAATCCGACCAGGAGCAGCGGGTTCCAGTACGGGTGCGGGAGGTTCGTTTTGAACAGGAAACGGAACCGACAAACAGCAAAGGCCGTAACACGGAGCTTGGCATTGTTACGTATGTATTCGTATTTCTGTTTCTTCTGATGATTGGTTATCTGGTTTATCTGAATGTCTGGAAGGCGGATTCTCTGAACTCAAATGCTTATAATACGAAACAGGACGCGAATGAAGATAAGTATATCCGCGGTTCCATTTATTCCTCTGACGGCCAGACACTGGCGTATACAAGCGTGGCAGACGACGGCACTGAAACCAGAATCTATCCGTACGGAAATGTTTTTGCGCATGTGATTGGTTATTCTTCTAACGGAAAATCCGGACTGGAGTCTACCAGTAATTCTGACCTGATGAGTTCGCACACCTCCGTGCTTACACAGCTGCGGGAGGAGTCGGAGGATGAAAAACAGCTGGCAGATTCCGTTTATACGACTTTGAATGTAACATTACAGCAGACGGCTTACAGTGCGCTTGGCAGCTACAATGGCGCTGTGATCGCTTTGGAACCATCCACAGGAAAAATTCTCGCGATGGTATCAAAACCGGACTATGATCCAAACCAGATTGAGGAGATCTGGGAGAGCGTTGTGAACGACAGCTCCAGCAGTGTCCTGCTGAATCGCGCGACACAGGGGCTGTACCCGCCTGGCTCAACCTTTAAAATTCTGACAACGCTGGCCTATATCCGTGAAAATCCTTCGACCTATTCGGATTTTACCTTTACCTGTGAGGGGACATTTGAGGAGAGCGGCGCATCGATTCACTGTTATAACAGCAAGGTGCATGGTACGGTGGATCTGAAAACCGCATTTGCGAAGTCCTGCAATACTACGTTTGCCAGTATTGGCCTCAATCTGGAGAAGGGCAGTCTGGCGGATATCTGTGAGGAATTTCTGTTTAATACTTCTCTGCCGACAACACTGCAGCACAGTACGTCTCAGTTTACGCTGAGCGACAGCGCTTCTTACGGAGAAATCATGCAGACGGCGATTGGTCAGGGGGAAACGCTGGTGACTCCGCTGCATATGGCGCTGATCACGGCTACCGTGGCGAATGACGGTATTATGATGCGGCCGTATCTGGTGGATTATATTGAAGCGAATGACGGAACGCTGGTATCAGAGACGAAATCCTCCAGATACAAACGTCTCATGACGGAGGACGAGGCCAGTGTTTTGCAGGAATATATGGAGGAAACCGTGATCAGCGGGACAGCGACGTCCCTTGGCTGGTATGATTTTACGGTAGCAGGCAAGACCGGCTCTGCGGAATACGGCACGGACAGCAATGGAGGCACTCATTCCTGGTTTGTCGGCTATTCTTATGATGACAGTGGAGACGCGGACCTGGTCGTAGTCGTGATCGCGGAAGACGGAGGGGCGGGAAGCGACACAGCGGTGCCGATCGCTTCACAGGTTTTTCAGGCGTATTATAACTATGTGGCAGAGTAAGGGCAGGTTCCGGGCAGTTCCGGGCAGTTCCGGGCAGCATGCCGCAGACCGCCTGCTTTGCAGGCTATATGCCGCTTATGCGTCAGCTCCGGTCGGTGCTAAACGCGTGCCACTGGCACGCAGCACCTGCGGCTTGATGGGCGTTCCGCCCATCCCAAAATGAAAAGACAGCCCTTAGCAGATAAATCT
>JAJPXX010000048.1 GCA_021205225.1 Lachnospiraceae bacterium | reverse complement strand
GGCGAATTTTAAAGCAGATCGGCGTTACCATGAACATCAGGTGTCAATTTTGGACTATCTGGAGATTTTGCTGGATGAAACGGATGCCGCTGCGCCGCAGATTCAGAGCGTCGAAGAGTTGCTGGATTCGATTGATGACGAGCAGATTTTACATACGCTGCTGAATACTGATCGGACGACGCTGCAGATTCTTGTCCTGAAAATGTTGGGATATGCAACGAAGGAAATAGCCGGATATCTGGATATGCTAGAACAGACGGTTTACTCAAGAATAAGGCGCCTGAAGAAAAAAATGGAAAAATTTTTAAAGCAGTGAATAAAAACGGTGTTTTCCAGCGGCTAATAGATGGAAGCGGAAAGCTGAACCTTGTACCTTGACAATTTTATATGGTTGGCATTACAGGTACATAACCTGCGCACGAGCGATAAAAGAGCGGCGCGAAGACCGGGCAGCACGGAGGTGATGAAGGAAGCTGTTTCGCGAGCGACAAACGCTATTTTAAATCCGGTATTGGCGCATCGGACGCGAGGACTGTGCAGGGGCATAATGATACTTCCTCACGGCTCCCCAGGGACTGGGGGAGAACCCGGCAGCGTTTGAGAAACACCTGTGTATTTCATATCTGCAATTAATACCGTAATTTTTCATTTCAAAATCTGAAACAGGATAATTTCAACAGAACATGAGATGGATCGGGCAGTACGGCGACTGCGGAGCTATGACAGCTGCGCCAGCGGCGGCCTGTAATGCCAGAAGATAATTAACTTTTGCAAAATAAATATACTTGAGGTGAGGCAACGTGATTGCATGGACTACTCAAAAGGACGAGGCACTGATTTATATTCACGATGATTACTGTAAGGACATTGATGCAACGCAGACGGAACAGATCTTATTGGAAATCAGTGAACTTATTTCCAGCACATATTTTGATTCATGCAGAATCAAAAATAATCTAACAATTTAACATGATAATTTGTTATGCGCAAGGATGCGCCAGGTGGATTTCACATCTTTGTATACATGGGCGGTAGTGAATAAAATGGCTCTATGAGGTTTGGAAAGGAGGTGTGGTACTTGGAGCGCTATTTGAGGTACCTGCGGAAATCCAGAATGGATACTGATTTCGATGATGTTTCCGTGGAAGAAACGCTGAAAAGGCATAGGACTATTCTGGATAAATTTTGTCAGGAAAGACATCTGAATGTCGTGGAAACTCTGGAAGAGGTTGTTTCTGGAGAATCACTTTCTTCCCGCCCTAAGATGCTGCGCTTGCTGGAACTGGTGAATACCGGAATGTATGCGGGAGTCGTGTGTGTGGATATTGAACGACTGTCCAGAGGATCGTCCTTAGAATCCGGTTACATTATGCAGATTCTTCAAACGAATAACTGTAAGATTATCACTCCTTCAAAGATTTATGATCTCCAGAATGAATCGGATGAGCAGTTTACCGATATGAAATTTATGTTTAGTCGATATGAGCTTAAAACCATTACAAAGCGCTTTGTCAGAGGAAGGAACCAATCAGCTGCGGAAGGAAAATTTCTCGGCTCTATGGCACCATACGGTTATCGGGTTTATAAGCTTCCAGGAGTAAAGGGAAACAGTTTAAAAATCGAACCGGAAGAAGCGAAAATAGTGCGTATGGTTTATGATATGTACGGACAGCAGGGAACCGGATATAATACGATTGCGTATCAGCTTAATGAAATGCATATTCCATCAAGAACGGGAACATGGGGTCAGACTTCCATTGCAAATATGCTTAACAACGAGGTTTACCTTGGTAAAATTCGCTGGGGACGCGAACCCGTAAAAAGAGTTGTCAGCGATGGGAAATTAGTTAAGAAGAGGATTTCTAATGACAGCTATCAAGTGTATGATGGCGTTCATGAGCCAATCATTACACAGGAACAGTGGGATACCGCAAAGAACAGACAGAAAGAGCGAGGTCATACTTCGGTTAATTCTAATCGGGAAATAAGAAATCCATTTGCATCGGTGTTATTTTGTGAAAAATGTGGCGCTGTCATGAAGCGCAATGTCCCATCAAAAAAACAAAAGACAGCTCCCTGGTATCGTTGTCCGACAAGAGGATGCAACTGCCGGGCAATAAAGTGTGATTTGGCCGAGGACGCTATTCTTGAAGCGATGAGAGAATGGTTGAAAGAATATACGATTGAGGTAGAAACAGATCAGTCTCAAAAGACAAATCCGATTGACACTGCCTTATCAATTGTTCGAGAGCAGATTGAGCAGCTGCAGGCACAACAGGACAGTGCTTGTGAATACCTGGAAAAAGGCATATATACGGTTGAAATGTTTACAAAACGAAATGATGTGTTGAGCAGAGAATTGCGGGACTTGCGAGCTTCAGAGGCTGATTTATTAAGAAAAAGAGAATCTAAGGAGGATGGACAGAATGCGGAGAAAGAGATTATTCCCGCTGCTCAGAAATTGCTGGACAGTTATCAGCAGCTAACGATTCTTGAAAAAAACAAGCTGTGGAAGATGGTCTTGGAAAAGGTCACAATATACCGAACTCCTGAAGGCGAAATCAGCTTGCATATTTACCCGAAATTACCGAAAAAAGTGTGAAAACAAGAAAACTTAATTTCAGAAGAGCCTCTCGACTATGGCCTTCTCCTGTGATAGAATAAACGGAGTTTATTTTTACCGGAGGAGGCATTTTTATGGGCACGGACAGGGAACAGCAGCACGCACATTCGCCTGAGATGGCGGGCAAAAGCAGTCATTTGGCCGCTGGAACAGAGGAAAATAGAAAAAAACGAACCTGTTGTACGGGTCTGCTGGCTCATGTGGATGCGGGAAAAACGACATTGGCGGAAGGCATTCTGTATCTGACGGGCAGGGTTCGCAGCCTGGGGCGTGTGGATCATAAGGACGCTTTTTTTGACAATTTTGAGCTGGAGCGTGCCAGGGGAATTACGATTTTTTCGAAGCAGACGCAGGTGGAGCTGCCTGCGCTTACCATGACGCTTCTGGACACGCCGGGGCATATGGATTTTTCCGCGGAGATGGAGCGGACGCTCCAGGTGCTGGATTATGCGGTGCTGGTGGTCAGCGGGGCGGACGGGGTACAGAGCCATGTGGAGACGCTCTGGAGGCTGCTGGCGCGTTATGAGATTCCGGTATTTTTGTTTGTCAATAAGATGGATCAGCCGGGGACGGATCGGGAGGCTTTGCTGGCGGAGCTGAAAGACAGACTGGATGAGCGCTGCGTAGATTTTACCGGGGCGGACGCTTTACAAAGAATGGGCTTTGGTGCGGAAACGGTGAAGAATGGCGCAAAGCAGGCAGAGAATGATGGGAATTCAGGCCAGGATCCGGATGGGACATATTATACGGAGACGGAAGAATTTCAGGAAAATCTGGCGATGTGCGACGACGAGCTTCTGGAGCTGTACGCGGCGGGCGAAATGATTGAAACAGAGCAGATTCGGCGTATGATTGCGGAGCGGAGGATTTTTCCGTGCTTTTTTGGATCGGCGCTGCGGTTAAAGGGTGTGGAGGAGCTTCTGGAAGGGATTCAGATGTATTCCATATCCAGAGAATATCCGCCTGAATTTGGCGCACGGGTTTATAAAATCACACGGGATGCGCAGGGGAATCGCCTGACGCATATGAAAATTACAGGCGGAACGCTGCGGGTGAAGGATATTCTGACCAATCGGAATGAGCCATTGTCTGATGAGATTTCGGTAACAGATGGTTCATCGGCGGCTGGCGACGGGCGGCGCATGGAGAAAGGAGAACCCCTGGCAGCGAAGGGGCAGGGAACGGCTGCATCCGGGCGTGAAGTCTGGGCGGAAAAAGTCAATCAGATCCGGATTATGTCGGGAGAGAGCTTCGAACTGGTGCCGGAAGCTTCGGCGGGAACGCTCTGCGCGGTTACGGGACTGGAGCATACCTATGCGGGAGAAGGGCTTGGCGCGGAGAGGGAGGCGGAGCTGCCGGTTCTGGAGCCGGTGCTGTCTTATCGGATGGAACTCCCGGAGGGAACGGATGTCCACCGTGCGTTCCGTCAGCTCAAACAGCTGGAGGAGGAGGAACCCCAGCTGCATATCACATGGGCTGCGGGAGCGCCCGCTCGCCTGCGTGCGGCGGCAGAATATGCTGCAGAAGAGAATCGCCTGGCGGCTGGCAGCACTGCCGGTGAGATTCACGCCCAGCTGATGGGTGAGGTGCAGACGGAGGTTTTGCAGAATGTAATCCGGGAACGCTTTGGTCTGGCGGTGACATTTGGCGAGGGTAGTATTGTTTATCGGGAAACGATTGCTGCGCCGGTGGTCGGCATGGGGCATTTTGAGCCGCTTCGCCATTACGCGGAGGTACATCTTTTGCTGGAACCGGCCGAGCGGGGCAGCGGTTTGCAGTTTGCGAGTACCTGTGCTGTGGATGATCTGGCGTTGAACTGGCAGCGGCTGATTCTGACGCATCTGGAAGAAAAGAGCCACCTGGGAGTGCTGACCGGCTCAGAAATTACCGATATGAAGATCACTTTGATCGCGGGCAGGGCGCATCAGAAGCACACGGAGGGCGGCGACTTTCGGCAGGCGACTTACCGTGCAGTGCGGCAGGGGCTTTGCCGGGCGCAGTCTATCCTGCTTGAACCGGTCTACCGTTTTCGATTGGAGGTTCCGATGGAAACGGTCGGCCGGGCGCTCTCCGACATTCAGCGTATGTATGGGAGCGCGGAGGCGCCGGTTCTGCCGACAGCGACCGGAGCAGACGCGGACAAAGCTGCCGCGGAGGGCGGCTTCGGGCGGACTGTGGCATTAGGAGCTGCTTCGGATATGGCCGTGATCATGGGTACGGCGGCGGTGGTGCCCATGCGCGGCTACCATACTGAGGTTCTGGCTTATACAAAAGGGCGCGGCAGGTTATTTTGTACTCTGAAGGGCTATGAGGAATGCCACAATGCCAGGGAAGTGATTGAAGCGCGCGCCTACGACGCTCTGGCGGATCTGGAAAACCCATGCGGCTCTGTTTTTTGTGCGCATGGAGCCGGGTTTGTCGTGAACTGGAACGAAGTGCCGGACTATATTCATATCGCGGGGACGGACGCTTTCGCTGAAGCGGCACTTTCCGGGGCGCGCAGCGGAGGTGCCATGCGTTCTGCGGCGGCAGTGATTTCTGATGGGGGAAACGTGGGCGGAGCGTTTCCTGATGAAGCCGGAAGCGGGGATGCAGCAGGGCGTTTTGAAATGCAGGATGGGACTTTTCGGTATGGAAATGCGGCAGAGCACGCTGCAATAGAGAACCGCCTGTCGGGGGGCGGCGCCGGGGAGAATCGATTTGCGGCCAGCAGTGCTGAGGACGACGAGCTTCGCGCGATTTTTGAGCGCACCTATGGCACACAGCAGGATCGTGAACGGAAGCGTTTTTCTTATGGAAAGAATGCGCGTTCCCGGCAGGATTCCGGCTGGGCGGGCTATGAGAGCACCGCCCTGCGCGAAGCGCATCGGAATGGGCGGTGCGACCTGCCGCCGACCGAAGAGAGGGGGCGTTTCCACTCATCGCAGACCGCGCGCCGGAAGAAAATGAATCAGGAGGAAATGGAAGAATGCCTGCTGGTGGACGGCTACAATATCATTTTTGCGTGGGATGAGCTGAAAGAGCTGGCCAAAACCAGCCTGGAAAGCGCCCGCGGGCGGCTGCTTGACCTGATGTGCAACTATCAGGGATACAAAAACAACCGCCTGATTGTGGTCTTTGACGCTTACCGGGTTGCCAGTCACAATACGGAGGTGTTTCAATACCATAATATTTTTGTCGTTTATACGAAAGAGGCGGAGACGGCGGATCAGTATATTGAGAAAACAGTGCGCACAATTAACCACAAATATCATGTGACGGTAGCGACCTCGGACGCGCTGGAGCAGGTGATTATCTTCGGTGCGGGAGCCTCCCGGCTTTCCTCAAAGGGACTGCTGGAAGAACTGCGGCTGATGCAGAAGGATCTGCATGAAAATTACCTGAACGCACCGCAGAAAGGCGGGAAAGCCTATCTGCTGGAGGGGCAGGAGGAGATTCTGGGGCAGCTGGATGGATGAATGTTTTTGGCAGAGGGCGTATCTGCCCCGTCAGGGGCATTGCTGTCACAGGCGGTGTTTGGATCAGATTCTGGCTGACCTGACCGCTGAAGGTATGTGGTGCGGCCGGGAACGGCAGCGAATTGATTGCTGGTCACATCAGTAGTGGTTAAGGTAACGTAAATTTGATCATGGTGTGATTGTAACGCGAAATGTGAAGGGATATACAAAAATCGCATAAATTTGCTTGCAATATGCCCTTGAATTTTGTATGATATCCATAGCGATTTACGGCGATTCAGGATAATGGAAAAGTGCTGTGGTTCTGAATCGTCCGGTGATTTACATACGTTGCGGTGTCCGCAGTGCGGGCATGGAATTTTAATCAGGAAGACAGGAGGATATTTCAATGAGCTTTGACGCGACAAAAGCAAAGAATACGATTGAAAGCGGGAAGGCTGTTCTCGGCATAGAATTCGGCTCTACCAGAATTAAGGCGGTGCTGGTGGATGAAGCGAATCAGCCAATTGCTTCCGGCAGCCATGAGTGGGAGAACCAGCTTGTAAACGGAGTCTGGACGTACAGCATGGATGCGATCTGGAGCGGACTCCAGGACTGCTACAGCGACCTGGCGGCGGACGTGAGGAAGAAGTATGGCATCGTGGTTGAGAACCTTGCGGCGATTGGCTTTAGCGCGATGATGCACGGCTATCTTGCGTTTGATAAAAATGACGAGCTCCTGGTGCCGTTCCGCACCTGGAGAAATACGATTACGGAGCAGGCTTCAAAGGAGCTGTTTGACCTGTTCCAGTTTAATATCCCACAAAGATGGAGCATTTCTCATCTCTATCAGGCGATCCTGAACGGTGAGGAGCATGTGAAGGATGTGGCATTCTTTACGACGCTGGCGGGCTATATTCACTGGCAGATGACCGGACAGAAGGTGATCGGCATCGGCGATGCGTCCGGTATGTTCCCGATTGACAGTGAGATCAGAGATTATAATCAGAAGATGATTGATCAGTTTGACGAACTGGTGGCGCCAAAGGGTTATCCGTGGAAGCTGCGGGATATCCTGCCAAAGACGCTTCTCGCAGGCGAGGATGCTGGCGTTCTTACGGAGGAGGGCGCGAAGAAGCTGGATGTGTCCGGTATGCTGAAAGCTGGCGTTCCGATCGCTCCGCCGGAAGGCGACGCGGGTACCGGCATGGCTGCGACAAACAGCGTAGCGGTTCGCACGGGCAATGTGTCGGCGGGTACCTCCGTGTTTGCGATGATCGTCCTCGAAAAAGAGCTTTCCAAGGCTTATCCGGAGATCGACATGGTAACGACCCCGACCGGCGACGCGGTAGCGATGGTTCACTGCAACAACTGCACTTCCGATCTGAATGCGTGGGTCGGTCTGTTCCGCGAATTCTCAGAGGCATTTGGCGTGGAAGTCGATATGGACCGGCTGTTTGGGACTCTTTACAATAAGGCACTCGAAGGCGACAAGGACTGCGGCGGCGTCGTTGCGTATAATTATTTCGCGGGCGAGCCGGTGACAGGCCTTAATGAGGGGCGTCCGCTCATGGTTCGCACTCCGGATGCGAAATTCAGCCTTGCAAACTTTATGCGCGCGAACCTGTATGCGTCGCTTGCGACACTGAAAATCGGCCTTGACCTTCTTCTTAAAAACGAGGATGTGCAGGTTGACCGCATCATGGGACACGGCGGCCTGTTCAAGACCAAAGGCGTCGGACAGAGCATCCTTGCGGCGGCGATGGACTCTCCGGTATCTGTCATGGAGACCGCGGGTGAGGGCGGCCCATGGGGGATGGCAATTCTGGCTTCCTACCTGGTGAATAAAAAAGAAGGCGAATCGCTGGATACCTTCCTGAATGAGAGTGTATTTGCGGGCAGCGAAGGCGTAGAGATCAAGCCGGATCCGGCGGATGTGGCAGGCTTTGACGCTTATATTGAGAGCTACAAGGTCGGTATCGCGATCGAAAAGGCAGCGGTAGAGGCGATCTGAGTGTGATCTGTTGCAGCTATTTGGGACAGTATTTCGCGCCTTGCTGCGAAGTATGTATGAAAACGTACATTATGCGGGGAAAAGCCCTCGCCGTTACCAGCTGTTTTTTGCCAGGTAAAATGGCGGAGGCAGTAAAACAGGGGCTTACATCAGCGCGGCAATGGCGGAAATACAGGACGTGAATTTATGGATAATCAGGACATTTATGAATTATTGCGGCAGGTGAGTGACGGCATCCGGACGCCCGAACAGGCGCTGGAAGATATTCGAATGCAGCCGGATATGTTGGTGGGGAATTACGCGGATATCGACCTGCACCGAGGCGTCCGGCAGGGGATGCCGGAGGTGATTTACGGAGAAGGAAAGACCGCAGAGCAGATCGCGGGGATCCTTCGCGCCATGACGGGGCGCGGCATAAAAAATATCATGGTCACGCGCCTGTCCGTGGAAAAAGAGGCCCAGGTGAGGGCGGTGCTGAAAGCTTATGGGGAAACGCCGTCTCATCAATGCCCGGATGCTGATCAGGAAGTGGCATTGCGCTACGATCCGACCTCCCGCATTGCGGTTGCGGAACCGGAGGAAACAGAAAAAACAGGCAAGGTGGTCGTGGTCGCGGCAGGGACGAGTGATCTTCCGGTCGCGGAGGAGGCTGCGATTACGGCGGAGCTGTACGGCAGCTATGTGGAGCGCGTATATGACGTTGGTGTAGCGGGACTGCACCGTTTGCTGCACCGTCTTCCGGTGCTGGAGGACGCGAACGTGATCATTGCGGTCGCGGGAATGGAAGGCGCGCTGGTGAGCGTGATTGGCGGCCTGGTCGCCTGCCCGGTCATCGGGGTGCCGACGAGCGTCGGCTATGGCGCGAATTTTGGCGGTCTGGCAGCGCTCTTATCCATGCTGAACTCCTGCGCGAGCGGTGTCAGTGTTGTCAACATTGACAATGGATTTGGCGCAGGCGTGCTGGCGGCGCGAATTAACCGGCAGTCGTGCAGGAAATAGGATATGCCTGATAGGTGGCTTAAAAATTTTCGATTGACATTTCGAATGATATGGCATAAGATAAGGTCAGCTAAGGAAAGTGATGATTCCGTGGGCACAAAAGCCGAACGCCTTAGAGGGGGGCGACCCTCTAAGGCGTTCTTGCTCGTTACGGTGAGCTACTCCGTTTAGGCTGTTGCTGTCTATTTACTGCTGTCCAGCCATTTGCATATGTAGGCGCTAATTACATTTGCTCCGACAGCAATAAGAAAAGTGATGATGAGATCACCCATGGAACATCACCTCCTTCCTGCTGGAAAGAGTCGACAGCAACGACAATATATCATATAAAAGCAGAAAAGCCCATAAAAACATTAAAGAAACAAATGCGAGAAAAATAGATACACTA
>JAJPXX010000141.1 GCA_021205225.1 Lachnospiraceae bacterium | reverse complement strand
CTCCAGAATATTATAGTTATTGATTAATTCAAAATAAGGTGATTCCTCGTCGTCCAGATCGTAGAACACGCCGTCCGCGCCCCAGTAGCCAATTGAATTAATCACGGGCACCTCTTCACTCAGATCCAGCAGGTATTCCTGATAACCGGTCATGGACAGCCCAAGCCGGTCTGCCATAATGCTGTACAGATAATTCAGGCTGGTTGCTTCAATCGTCTCCTCCTCGATATCATAATTTGCCCAGATGATAAACGGAACCTTGTATTTTTCCATCAGTTCTTCACCCGTCAGGTCATCCTCCGTACCGCCGAGCAGATACTCATACGCGCCGTCGCCGATATCCGGCTGATGATCGCCAAACATCACAATGATTGTCGGCTCCTCAACCGTTTCAAAATACTCAACCAGCTGTTTGAACGCATCGTCTGTCGCTTTCACAAGATTTACGTATATTTCTGCCCTCATTGTACTAAAGCCTGTATTCAGCACCTCAATTTCCAGATCCAGGTTTTTCGTATTGGATGAATAGTAGCCTCCATGGTTCTGGATCGTGACGTTGTAGGAGAAAAGCGGATTCCCAGAATCCAGGTTTTCCTCATATTCCATAATAATCCGGTCAAACAGTGTCTCATCGGAAATATAATTCCTGATTTTATACGGATAATCAAAATCATCCCGCGTGTAGTAGGTGTCAAAGCCAATCTGCGGATAAACGATATTTCTCCGATAGTTCGTCCCGCGATACGGGTGCATCGCCAGCGTATAGTACCCCAGCGAACCAAGCTGCGATGCCAGAGACGGCAGATTCCCCCGCACAAACAGGTTAAACCCGACCGAAGAGGTCGGCAGAAAAGCCATCGTATTCCCCGTCAGGAACTCATACTCGGAATTCGGTGTATTGCCGCCAAACACAGAGGAATAGGCCGTTCCCTTTATCGTATTCTCAGTCAGGCTGCGAATAAACGGCATATAATCCTCCGACAGTTCCAGAGTATTGCCAATGTCCGTGTAGTCCGCCCAGGATTCATTCATGATCACGATGATATTCGGTGTCCCGGATGTATCATCGCCGGACGCGGCTGTCGCCGTATCCGCACTGGCCGCATCACCATCCGTCATGTCCGTATCATTCGCATTGCTGTCCGCCGTGTCTGCATCATTCGCATTGCTGTCCGCCGCGCCCGCGTCATCCACGTCGCCGTCCGTCGTGTCCGTATCATTATCCGCCGCGCCCGCAGCGTCATCCTCATCCTCAGAGGTCACGTACTCTGCCGCAATCTCCTGCACCGCCTCAAGAGAATATCCTTCCGGCTTATCCACCACCAGGTAAAAACAGGTCGTCAGGGTAGTGAAAATCATATCGTATTTTTTATACCGCAGCTGATGCGTGAACCCTTCCGAACGGATGTCGTGATCCTCCAGAAATGTCGTTTTCCCGCAAAGATAATAATATCCGCCCGCGAGCACAGCCACCAGAGCCAGGAACAAACCGCGGGCCGCGAGCGGCATCATGCGCCCTCTGCGCAGCTTAAAGCTGATCGTACAGATCAGGAGTGTGAACAGAATCTCCATGACCATGTACCAGTCCAGCGTATATGTATATTCCGAGGCCACTGCCGCCGCCGTGCCGACCGAAAACAGGTCGGCCGCCGAGATCGCCATACCACGGAAAGAGATCACAAAGCAATTGATAATCCCGATCGCCGCAATCGCCACCGCATAAATGATCACAGAAAACCGGATGCTGCCCGTCAATCCAAACAATATCCCCTGCACCAGATATAAAAAAGCAAAAGTAAGCAGCAATGCAATTTTATCCAGCGCAAAAAAATTAATATTATATTTATCTGCATTTAAATAAAGAAGGGAAAAATAAACCGCGAACGGCGCGACCGCAAACCATACCCAGGAAAGGATGCGGTTCAATCGGTCGCTCATCTCATTTGTCTCAAGCCACAGAAAAATAAGCACCACTGATAAAAGCGCGATCTCATAAGTCCTCACGCTCTTCCAGACAGGCACACCTCCATCCGCCGAATACATAGCCGGATGGACACAATAGTATAACAATAAACCCACCGTAAAAAGAATCGGAATCGCCCGAAACAGCTTTTTCCTATCCTCCGGCAGGTGAAGCTTCTCTGTCAGTTTTGACATTCTAAATCGTATTCCTCCAAATTTCCCCGCACAAAGTCCTGCTGTATCTGCCTCGTACTCTCACCGTTACCGGCTCCCGGGGTATTACACAAAAGCAATGATTTAACGCCCTCCGACAGATACCGTTCTCCGACAGCGGAGGGCGTAAAATCACTGCTTTCGAGCCTTTAAGCACCCTGCTTTCATCCGGCTGCCGCTTAGGAAAGTGCGTTTTCCGCATTCTTAAGCTGGCAGCCGGTCCGCTTTTACAGTCTCTTCAGCAGCTCTTCTCTCTGCTTTTCATAGCCCGGCTTTCCAAGAAGCGCGAACATATTTTTCTTATAGCTTTCAACACCCGGCTGGTTGAACGGATTCACGCCCAGTACATACCCGCTCACACCGCACGCAAACTCAAAGAAGTAGAACAGCTCGCCCAGGCAGAACTCGTCCTGCTTCGGAATATTTACAATCAGGTTCGGCACATTGCCGTCCGTGTGCGCCAGAATCGTTCCGTTCATAGCGCTCTTGTTGACAAAATCTACGGTCTTTCCCGCCAGATAATTCAGACCGTCCAGATCCACCGGCTCTTCTCCGATCGTGAGCGTGCATCTGGATTCTTCAATGTTCATCACGGTCTCATACATAATACGGCTGCCGTCCTGGATAAACTGACCCATGGAATGAAGATCGGTCGTAAGATCTACCGACGCCGGGAAAATTCCCTTCTGGTCTTTTCCTTCACTTTCGCCGTAAAGCTGCTTCCACCACTCTGATACATAATGCAGGCTCGGCTCATAGTTCGCCAATACCTCGACGGATTTGCCTTTTCTGTGCAGAATATTGCGGACTGCCGCATACTGAAGGGCGTCATTCTCCTCAAAATCCGCTTCCATCGCGCGCGCTCTGCCGGAAGCGGCGCCCTCCATCAGCTTATCAATATCCGCGCCGCTCACCGCAATCGGCAGCAGGCCTACCGCCGTCAGCACGGAGAAGCGCCCGCCGACATCATCCGGCACCACAAAGCTCTCATATCCCTCTTCCGTCGCCAGATTCTTCAGGGCTCCGCGCGCCTTATCGGTCGTTGCGTAAATACGCTTCGCAGCCTCAGCCTTGCCGTACTTCTCCTCCAGCATTTTCTTAAAAATACGGAAAGCGATCGCCGGCTCGGTCGTCGTCCCGGACTTTGAAATAATATTAACGGAAAAATCACGCTCTCCGATCACTTCGATCAGATGCTGCACATAGGTGCTGCTGATGCTGTTGCCCACAAAATAGATTTCCGGCGTCTTCCGGATCTCTTTGGAAACGTTATTATAGAAGCTGTGGCGCAGAAATTCAATCGCTGCCCGCGCGCCAAGATAAGAGCCGCCAATGCCGATTACCAGCAAAACCTCGCTGTCGCTCTGGATCTTCTTCGCTGCCTCTTTGATACGGCCGAATTCCTCCTTGTCATAGTCAACCGGAAGGTCAATCCATCCGAGGAAATCGTTGCCTGCTCCCTGCCGGGATAACAGCTCATCCTTCGCCGCGGCGACAATCTTTTTCATAGATGCCATCTCATGCTCAGCGATAAAACCGGCAGCTTTTGAATAATCAAAAGAAACTCTACTACTCATTATCCACATCTCCTTTTTATCTGTATTCAATGTCTGTTCTGTCATCGGAAAACTGCGCCCCGGCGCTGTTTTCCGACAACCTCATCTCTCGTACATTCTAGCAGACCGTTAACGGTTTCGCAAGCCTTATTGAGAAAGAAATTCATTCAAAACCGCCCGGATCAGCCGCTCCTGTTCCTTCTCATCCATCTGCCGCAGCATTTGGGCGCCCTGACCGGATCCGGGGCGGTCGCCCTCCGAAACGGCTGCCTCCTGCATTCCCGTCTTTGCGCGCGCCAGGTTCTCCTTCAGGTCGTTCGACTCCCTTTGCAGCTTTGCTGTTTCATTCCCCCGCGCCTGTCTCTGGCTTCTTTTCGCACGCTTTGAGGAATCAAGCCCCGCAGCCGTTTCCGCTTTTGCCAGGCGTCTCGCGCGGCGTCCCTCCGAAACGGACACAATCGGCGTCCGCGCAGCCGCTGCCTGTCCCGATTCCCGCAAAGAATCGGCGCCACGGCTTTCCGCCCCATATTCCATTTCCGGCAGCTCTTCCTCACTGCCATAGCTTCCGCTCACACCGCCATTTTCCAGAAAATCACTCAGGCAGATTTCCAGAGAACGGCTCCGATAACCGATATCCGCCAGCCCATACGCAAGTGCCGTCAGAACGACCGCCCCCGCGCCCAGCCAGAAATACGCATTGCCGCTTACCACCGCAGCTCCGCCCTGCGCACGCACCATTGTCCCCGCCAACGCGCACAGCAGGCTGACCGTCAGGCACCCGCCGCCAATTCGTTCCCAGCTGTGCAGGCTCATGCCCCAAACCCGGTATTCCAGCATACTCTTTTGAATCAAAGCATGTACGTCGCCCACCCGCTCATTCAGGTGCGTACAATATTGAAACCTTTGCCGCAATTGCTGTAAAAACCGGCCGTCCGCCGTTCCCGTATTTCTCGCTTCCCTCAGCAGCCCATCATAAATCCGCCGCAAAATCATCTGGCTGGTCACTCCCAGCACACAGGCCGCCGCAAGCGCGTAAAGAAAAACATTTTTTTCCATCAAGAATTGTAGCATACCCTTTTCCCCCTTCGATCAGATCATTCCGATTCCTGCCGTGAAACAAAGCCTGCGTCAGGAACCTTCGATTCACCCTGCGAATCAGACACTATATGAAAAAGCATACACCAGGCGCGGCAGTCCCTCTCGGAACAGACGGTAACGATATTTCCCCGTCCGCGACGGCGCCATTCGCTGCGGCCGCCCATGTGCTCTTTTCATTCGGGCAAAGACAGCAATGCCGGCCTGCCCGTGCGCCAGGAACAGGCAGCGTCCTGTTGAGCCATCCGGTTTCCTGTGCGACTTGTGCGCATAGTATAGCCGGAAAATTTCGGTTTGCAAAGCAAAATCGTTCGACTTTTTCTCCATGGAATCTATTCTGAAGCACAAAAAAAGTGGAGAAGCTCTGTTCCCCACCTAAAAATATACTTCCAATATCTGTTCAAAACAGGTCTTCGCACTTGCTGCGAAGACCATATGAAAACATAGCTGTAAAGGCACTGAACAGTTACATCTTCCGCAATTTTCATGTACTTTGCTTATTTCAGCCGCGCAAGCAGCCCCTCTACGAGCTGCACACAGTGCTGCGCCGCCTCGCGCTCAAACGTCGGGTAATCCATAGAAGCGCTGTCGTCTGCCTTGTCCGAAATCGCACGCAAAATCACAAATGGAATCTCATTCAGATACGCCGTCTGCGCGATCGCGGCGCCTTCCATCTCCGTGCAGCTGCCGCCGAAATTTGCTGTGATCCGGTTTTTCGTCGCCTTATCCGCGACAAACTGGTCTCCGCTGACAATTCTTCCGTGAAAAACCGCAATTTCCGGATTCACCTCATGACATACCTCCTCTGCCAGCTGTGCCAGCTCCGGATCTGCCTCAAAGGAGAACACCTCCATCTGCGGAATCTGCCCCAGCGGATAACCAAAATTCGCCGCGTCCATATCATGATGCAGGACATCCTTTGAAATCACAATATCCCCAATATCAATACTCGCGTCCAGAGAACCCGCTACGCCGGTATTCATCACACAGTCCACGCCAAACTCATCCACCAGAATCTGCGTACACACCGCGGCGTTCACCTTGCCAATCCCGCTGCGCACCACCACCGCCTGCATTCCTGCCAGCTCTCCCTCGCAGAAATTCATCCTCGCTTTCATGACTTCTCGCGTAATCACCATATCCGCTTTCAGCCGCTCCACCTCAATCTCCATAGCTCCGATAATTCCGATTTTTTTCATCTGTCTGTCTCCTTTTCTTCCTTATATTTATTCCTTTATTTTATACTTGAATATCCTCACCAAAAACGATATACTTACGAGAAACCGATGTTTTCCGCCCCATTTTCAAATATTGTAGCCGCGGCGGCATCGTATTCATTCATGCGGGGCATGGCTCTGGCCGATCCCGCCCCATTCAAACAAAGGAGGACTCAATATGGATTACAAACCACAGGGCGTCTGTTCCCAGAACATTCACATTGAACTGGACGGAGACACCATCTCACACGTAGAATTTCTCGGCGGCTGCTCCGGCAACACCCAGGGCGTAGCCCGGCTCGTCGAAGGGATGAAAGCGACCGACGCAATTGCCAGGCTCGAAGGCATCCGCTGCGGATACAAACCGACATCCTGCCCGGATCAGCTCGCAAAAGCTCTGAAAGTGGCACTGCAGCAGTAATGCTAAGGAAATTGTCTGCTTACGCAGACGCGCGGCAGCGCGAGAATCCCGCAAGGCGGGATTCTATTTTATACGCAGGGAGACTTGTCCCCTACTCGATTACCTAAAACACGTAAAGATGTTTTCAGCTGTCGCTAAACGTGTCCCGCATAGGCGAGCAGAGCAGAAAATTACCCTTCCCGATTACGCGCAAATGAACAGGAACGCCAAATATCAGTGCAAGCACAGCTACCTGGCTCGTCGCTTCACCGGAATAAAACCTGTAGCCTGACATTTAGATTCGTCATCATCTTTCTCAGTTCCAGTAAATCGTGATCAGGCAAAAATTGTCGTCCGTATGGTAACGGTAATTCCAGCTGGTCACACCATTTTGCCGCATCAGGTACTGCCCCGCTTCCTTGAGCAGCTCACCCTCAAACAGCGCAGTCTGCGCCTCCTCATAGGCCGTTTTGCTGCCAAACTTCATCATAATGCGCGTTTCCGACGCCCACACCGACTCCAGCAGCGCCTGATTAATCGTCTCCCAGTCAAAACTTTCATAATAACATCCGTTTAATTTATAATAATCATAGGCGTCCGAAGTACACGACGGCAGTTCAATCGAATCATCCGGCACATGGGTTTTAAAAAGATCATACTCCGTACAGCACAGATAATTGTAGTTAATCGTACTTTCCGTATCATACTCGTCCATATTCTCCGCAAACACCGGATCTCCCCAGGTAACATCCACGTAATAATACGCTTCCTCCGCCGCCACAGCAGGTACTCCCGCCAGCGTCTCCTCCGACTGCTCCCGCTCCGTGATGCGCACCAGATTCCACCCATGGTCGCCGCCGTCTACAATTGTCCCGGTCACATAGGTACAAAACAGCCCCATCCTGTGAAGAATATACTGAAACGCCCGCGAATATCCGGCGCACACCGAGGAATGATACAGCAGCGCGCTCTGAATATTCTGAGAATCCGCGCTGTTCGCGTCATACTCCGTCGTATCAATGATATATTCATACACAAACTTAATCTTCTCATAGTCCGTCGCGTCTTCCGGAATCTGCGAAATGCATGCATCCGCAGCCGCCTCCAGCTCCTCACGCATCGCATCGCGATCCTCCGCGGCCACCGTCACATCAAAATGATACGACACCACCGTCCCCAGCAGAGCCGACTCCTCCACCTGCGCACTCGTATCCGTCCAGAAAATCTCCGGATGATCCGCCAGAACCGCGTAATACGTCTGCCAGAAATCCTCCACCGAAACAGAAGACAAAAAATCCCCCGAATCCTCATACCGCATCAGATGAACATAAATCTCCCGGTAAGCCTCATGCAAATCCTCCGGCAAATGGTCATAATAATACTCCTCCACTGAAGAAGCATACCCCTCCTCAACAGCCGTCGATTCCCATGTCTCCTCATTTCCGGTCAGCTCATACTTTACCCGCGACACCACCCCGCAGCCCGCAAGCTGCGTGATACAGATCAAAAGCAATATGCATAACCAGATTCTGTTTTTTCTTTTACCCATTACCCCTCACTGTTAAACCGCAAAAGCAACTAATATAACTTGAATACAACTTCCAACTCCAGGCATCCGCGCCCCCAACTCCAGACATCCTCCGTGTTTCGCGCCTATTCTAACACCATTTGGCAAAAAAGGCTACCTAAAAGTGTCTCTGCGCACGATATGCACACAGCCTGCATACCGCCACTACATTTTTGTCCCCGACCTCGCAGCCAACACATAGTCGAGATAGTACAATAATATCCGCGTACATCCCCACGCCAAAAATGCCCTGACCGGAGTTCTTCTCTCCGATTCACGGGCTTCCTGCAATTCACTCTTCCCTTTTGTCCGCGGCAGGGACTCTCCCCGCCGCGGAAATCACGTTCTCTAAAAATTACCTTATACCCGAAACCTCGATTTGTGGCGTCTTTCCGGATCGAGCGCCACGTATAGTATGTGTGACCGGTCTCAGGTATCTCCATTTGTCAACAGTTCCTTTTGCATTGCCAATCGCATTTTCCCTGCAAAATTCTGTTTTGTCAATCACACGGTTCACAGGTCATTTACGTCTGTCAATTGCATATTTTCCTGCTCTTTCGACCGCAGGATTTATCTTTTGTAAATGTAAGCGGAATAATCAGGCAAAACGCCTTTTTTAAGTAAATTTTCGTTTCAAAGCAAACTCTCGCTTTGGTTTATCTTTTGTATTAGTTTTTGTGTTGCATTTGCTATCGCGATTGCATATGCAGTTGCGATTATTCAGGACTATAATTTCTACATTTACTATTGCTTTTGATTCGCAATTGCCTATGCATCAATCAATCCAAATGCCATCAGTATAACTGGATGCTGACTCAATCGTGCCATCCTTATTAATGCCATGTGATCCATAGGCGCGATAATAATAGCCGCCCTCTACACTGATATTGGTTTCTGTGATAGAAGTATAATAAGTATCATATTTTGTGGATTTCGTCCCGATATAATAAGTACACCAGGTTCCATTTACGAGTCGTTGCAGGTACATCTTCACATAGATCGTATCCACAGTCTTCTTTGCTGCAGTCGATCCACTGAGCCTAACTGTCCTGGTTCCAGTAACAGCCATTGATCCTGTGCCGTCTGAGAGGTAACTCCATCTAGCCTTTGGATATACGGTCATAGTTACCTCTGTCTCCTCGGTCAACAGTGAGCCGTCTACTACAGTACCCAACAATTCATCTGCCGCAGATACATGTAGCGTTCCAAAAATCATACAAAGCAGGAACATTACCATCGTAAATTTCCGTACCTGTTTCATTTTCTCCCTCCTTTCGATCCGCTTACACAGACAAAAACGCACAACTTTCAATTTTGTTACAAGAATTATGGAATGAAATTAATATTTTTCACTAATTCTTCCATTTCTTCCAACAAAAAAGCTCCCGATATAATATACCGATAGTCTTCATACGCAAATTCCGCTCGATAATAGTTCTCCGTTTGTTCCACATTCTCTTTCCATATTTTTGCTTCAACGCCTCCTAAAGTATCTATTGTTTCAATCAATTCCATATTTTCGTCAGAAATATAATAACTTGTCTCATCTTGTCC
>JAJPXX010000104.1:6711-9769 GCA_021205225.1 Lachnospiraceae bacterium | reverse complement strand
GATAAAATCTACGTTTTTCCCAAGTTTAAATTTTCTTCATGAAACAACCCTGTTATTTTATTTGCCCTTGTTTCCCAGCGTTGTTTGCCAGACCTGTTCTTCAGGCATTCAGGCTTCCCACCTTCCGGACGCGCCGCAGGGCAAAATCAGACCGCTCTCGCGTACCGGAAGACCAATCTCCTGCGCTTCTACGCGGCCGCCGCGATTTTTAAGTTCTGTCGCGATCAGGTAAGTCAGCACGGCTGGCGCAAGGCCGGTTGTATAGGAGTTGACCAGGAAAAACAGCGGCTGGTCACTGAGCAGCTTCGCGCATTCATGAATAAATGGATGAATGGAGTCTTCAATCTTCCAGATTTCTCCTTTTGGTCCGCGTCCGTAGGATGGCGGATCCATGATGATGCCGTCGTAATGATTTCCGCGCCGAATCTCACGCTCTACAAATTTCATACAGTCGTCAACGAGCCAACGGATAGGGGCATCAGACAGACCGGAAGCTGCCGCATTTTCTTTCGCCCAGGAAACCATGCCTTTGGAAGCGTCTACATGAGTGACCTGCGCGCCTGCCGCGGCAGCAGCCAGGGTCGCACCGCCTGTATACGCAAACAGGTTCAGGACTTTAATGGGACGGCCTGCCTGGCGGATTTTCGCGGAGAACCAGTCCCAATTTACCGCCTGCTCTGGGAAAAGGCCCGTGTGTTTGAAGGCAAATGGCTTTAACCAAAAGGTCAGTTCCCGGTAGTGAATGCTCCACTGCGCGGGCAGATCAAAAAATTCCCACTCGCCGCCGCCCTTTGAACTGCGATGGTAGTGTGCGTTTGGCTTTTTCCAGCCGCGGTGACGGCGTGGTGTGTCCCAGATCACCTGCGGATCCGGACGCACTAGCAGATAGTTCCCCCACTGCTCCAGTTTTTCTCCCTTCGAGGTATCAATCACTTCATAGTCTTTCCATTGGCCTGCAGTCCACATATCGGTCTCCTGTTGTCGTGTTTTCATAATCTTCCTCTGTCGATTCTCTACTATACCAAAATTCCCGTTTCTTTTCAATTCCCCTGGCAAAGAAATTAAAATCATTAAAGTGAAAAAAGTAAATTCCGCTCCGAAGAAGGACACGTTATATTTATTCACTTCAGTTGGTTTTTTACACTATTGAGTTTCCATTTAATTCTGCTATACTGTAAAAAACAGGTAAAGATTATGTAAATCTCCTGAGTTTGCTGTCAAATATCCGTACAGGCTATGTCTAAGGCGTCGGCAAAATCGACGGATTCTTTATGGCATAGCCTGCCTGACTCGTTGCTTCGCGGGAATAAACCATTTTCGCTTGTGAGAGTACGCTGCATAAAAAGTAACAATTCAAAAGGACAGGTGAATTTTTCATGGAATACTTCTGGTATATTATTGCGGCTATAGGCGCCGGGGTTGGCACCGGGCTGGCTGGGCTGTCTGCGGCGACTGTTATGGTGCCGATTCTGATTGTGCTGTGTCCGTCTTTCGGCGGGGAATACGGGCCTTATCAGGCGACGGCAATCGCGCTGGCCTCGGATATTCTCGGTTCGGCTGTCACTTCTGCGACCTACGCGAAGAATAAAAAGATCGACCTGAAGCATGGCTGGATCATGCTGGTATGTATCGTTTCCATGAGCACGCTTGGCAGCTATGTCGCGTACCTGGCGGGAAATCAGGTGCTTGGCGGATTTACTCTGTTTCTCACGTTCTGCATCGGAATTCGTTTTCTGGTCAAACCAGACACTTCCAAAAAGGATGCGGAAAGCGCCAGTGTGAAACTGGGTGCGAAGGAAATTGCGATTTCGCTGTTCTTCGGTCTGACAATCGGATTTGGCACCGGGTTTGTCGGCACCGGAGGCGGCATGATGATGCTGGTCGTGTTTACCGCATTTCTCGGTTATGAGCTGAAAACCGCGGTCGGAACCAGTACCTTTATCATGACATTTACCGCCCTCATCGCGTTTGTAAGCCATACGCTGATTCACCCGGCGATTGTTCTGGAGCGCTGGAATGTGCTGGCACTTTGTATTGTCGTAGCCACTTTATCATCAAAATTTTCCGCACAATTTGCTAATCGGGTCAGCAACCGCACGGTCGGCCTGGTCACCGGCGCGGTTCTGACGGTTCTCGGCGCGACGATGATTTACCTGAATTATTTCCGCGATATACAGCTGCCGGCGCCGGTTCTGAATGTACTCCATACCATCGCGGCTCTGTTTCTCTTTCTCATCGTTGCGGTCGCTATTGCTCTGTTCTGCTTCGGCGTGCTCGGCGTCACCGGCGAGCCGCGAAGGAAATTTTTGCATATGATTGCTTTCCTGACGACGCCCGTCATGGCGTTCTCGCAGGAGCACTGGTACGCCGTTGCGATTGTCGCGCTGCTCTTTGCGGCGATCGTCTATCCGATTCTCTGTCTGTTCGAAAAGAAGCAGTTTTACCGGAACCTTTTTCAGGAACGCGAACACGGTGAGATCAAAAAAAGCCTGCTGCTTCTGTTCTTCCTGGAAGCGGCTCTGGTCACTGTTTTCTGGGGGATTTTCGGTTCAAAAGAAACTGTGATTCTCGCGATTCTGGTGTGGGGATTTGGCGACGGAGCAGCCGCCCTCGCGGGGAAGCGGTTCGGAAAACATAAGGTAAGCTGGCGTATCGCGGACAATCATAAAACGTTCGAAGGCAGCGCCGCGATGATGTGCGTGGATGTTATCATCCTTCTGATTGGCCTGCCGGCGGTCGGCGTATCATGGCTGGTCGCCATACCGGCGGCACTCTTAACCGCCCTTGGCGCCGCATTCGTTGAACTGATCTCCCGGCATGGGTATGATACCGTCAGCGTACCAATCGCAGCGGCGGTGCTGATATTCTTAACACTACAGATCGGGTAATTTATGTTTTCCGATTTTTTTTGATAACAGTTCAATACGGCATCAATCAAAGCGCAGACGACAGCCTGCGGTTTTGAATTATTACTCTTTTTGTATTTCTGAAAAAACATCATTTTTCACAATGCCTATTACCTTTCCCGCCTGCCATTTTCTACATTCCGGTCAGGCAC
>JAJPXX010000104.1:0-6701 GCA_021205225.1 Lachnospiraceae bacterium | reverse complement strand
TCTTGACTTTTTCCAAAAACCCGGTATCATAGAATTTACGCAACATCTGGTGTCGTTTCACTTATTTATACACTATATCATGTGTTGCATTTCGTTTTACTCATACAGGAAAGCAGGAGAACTTTTCCTGATTAGAGAAAAGCCTGTAACAGCGCGGTTTAGGCTTTTCTGCTCAGGATAAAGTTCTATTTTTCTTCATCATATGTGATATCTATACAGACGCTTTGCAGCGATTTTATCGAAGGAAGTTCGATTCCGGTTTGGCCGGGTGAGGAGGTAACAAATGAGTCAGGCAACAAAGGCAAATGTAATCAAGCGCAGCGGTGAGGAAGTGGTCTTTGACAAATCAAAGATCGAAAATGCAGTGCGCAAGGCAAATAACAGTGTAGAGAAAATCCACCAGCTTAACGACTACCAGATTTCGGCTGTTGCCGATAAAATCGCAAAACAGGCGCTGGAGTCTTCTCACGCACTGAATGTGGAGGATATTCAGGATCTGGTAGAGACGGGCATTATGGAAATGCGCGGCTACGAGGTAGCGCAAAAATATGTGCGCTACCGCTACAAACGTGAGATTTCCCGTAAATCCAATACAACAGACAACAGTATCCTGTCTCTGCTTGACCAGATCAATGAAAATGCGAAGCAGGAGAATTCAAATAAAAACCCGACCATCAATTCCACCCAGCGGGATTATATGGCGGGCGAGGTAAGCAAGGATCTGACGATGCGTGTGCTTCTGCCTGAGGAAATTGTGCAGGCACACGACCAGGGCATCATTCATTTTCATGATTCAGACTATTACGCACAGCGGGAACACAACTGTGACCTGATCAATCTGGAGGATATGCTGCAGAACGGCACCGTGATCAGTGAGACACTGATTGAGAAGCCGCACAGCTTTTTTACAGCCTGCAACGTGACGACCCAGATCGTCGCACAGGTGGCAAGCAATCAGTATGGCGGCCAGTCATTTTCTCTGGCGCATCTGGCTCCGTTTGTCGATATCAGCCGCCAGAAGCTCCGCAAAAAAGTGATCGAGGAGCGCGAGATCTGCGGCGAATCCCTGGACGAAGAAATTATTTCCACGATCACGGAGCGCCGTTTAAAGGATGAGATCACCAGCGGCATCCAGACGATCCAGTACCAGCTGATTACCCTGATGACCTGCAACGGACAGGCTCCGTTTGTGACAATGTTTATGTATCTGGATGAGGTACCGGAGGGGCGGACGCGCGACGACCTGGCGCTGATCATTGAGGAAGTGATGCGCCAGCGGATGCAGGGTGTGAAAAACGAGAGCGGCGTGTGGATTACGCCTGCTTTCCCGAAGCTGATTTATGTACTTGACGAGGATAATATTACCGAAGATTCAAAATACTGGTATCTGACCGAGCTGGCTGCCGAATGCACGGCAAAGCGCATGGTGCCGGATTATATTTCCGCAAAGATGATGCGGAAGCTGAAGCGCGGCAATGTCTACACCTGCATGGGATGCCGCTCCTTCCTGACTGTAGAAGATTCCCAGCGGAACCCGGACGGCAGCTATAAGTTCTACGGGCGATTCAACCAGGGCGTGGTCACGATCAATCTGGTGGACGTAGCCTGCTCCTCCGAGGGCGACATGGACCGCTTCTGGGAAATCCTGGACGAGCGCCTGGAGCTTTGCCACCGCGCTCTGCGCTGCCGCCATGAGCGCCTGCTCGGCACCGTTTCTGATGTTGCTCCGATCCTGTGGCAGTACGGGGCGCTGGCACGCCTTAAAAAAGGTGAAACAATCGACAAGCTGCTGTACAATGGCTATTCAACGATTTCCCTGGGCTACGCCGGTCTCTATGAGATGTGTGTACGTATGCTTGGCAAATCACACACGGATCCGGAAGCGCGCCCGTTCGCGATGGCCGTCATGCAGAAGCTGAACGACAAATGCGCCGAGTGGAAGGCAGCGGAAAATATCAGCTATTCCGTATACGGCACGCCAATGGAGTCCACCACCTACCGCTTTGCGAAGCTGCTGAAAAAGCGCTTTGGCATCATCCCCGGCGTAACGGACAAGAACTACATCACAAACAGCTACCATGTCCACGTAACCGAAGAAATCGACGCCTTCAGCAAGCTGAGCTTTGAGGCTCCCTTCCAGGAGCTTTCCCCTGGCGGCGCAATCAGCTATGTGGAAGTACCAAATATGCAGAACAATATTCCTGCGGTTCTTTCTGTAATGAAGTTTATCTACGACAACATCATGTATGCCGAGCTGAATACAAAGAGCGACTACTGCGACTGCTGCGGCTACAACGGCGAAATCCGCATCGTCGAAGATGAAGCCGGCAAGCTTGTCTGGGAGTGCCCAAACTGCGGCAACCGCGATCAGGATAAGATGAGCGTTGCGCGCCGTACCTGCGGCTACATCGGCACCCAGTTCTGGAATCAGGGGCGCACGCAGGAAATCAAAGATCGGGTGCTGCATCTGTAAATTTTTTGAGTCAACAGTCAAATACCCCGATGCAAGCATACGGGGCATCAAGCTTGTGACGATGCAAGCATCGGGGTATTTGACCCTCGCGGCAGTCGCCAAATATCCGTGCAAGCACGGCTACTTGGCTCGTTGCTTCGCGGGAATAAAAGGAGACTATTATGTCTTTTAAGCGGGCTTTTCCCTCGTAACTGTGAGGGTTCCAAACCGTTATGAGCATTGTATGAAGGACAACATTATGAACTACGGGAATATCAAAAAATACGACATTGCCGACGGTCCCGGCGTCCGGGTCTCTCTTTTTGTCTCTGGCTGCCGCCATCACTGCAGGGGCTGCTTTAATGCCGAGACCTGGGACTTCAACTATGGCCGACCTTTTACCGCCGATACCGAAAATGAGATTCTGGAGGCACTCGCACCCGATTATATTCAGGGCTTTACCGCCCTCGGCGGCGAGCCGTTTGAGCCGGAAAATCAGCCCGTAGTCGCCGCCCTTATGAAAAAAATCCGGGAACGCTATCCCAGGAAGGATATCTGGTGCTACACCGGATATCTGTATGATGTCGATCTGATCCCCGGCGGCTGCGTTTTCACAGACGTCACGCGCGAAATGCTTTCTTACATTGACGTGCTTGTCGACGGAGAATTCATTGAAGCGGAAAAAGATATTTCGCTGCAATTCCGCGGCAGCCGAAATCAGCGAATCATTCCTGTAAATGACAGCATTCTTTCGCTGCGCTGAGGATTATATCGCTTGCGGTTCGCGTATCAGGCAGCAAAAACATACCTTTTATGAAGAGCATGGACATAAAAAGAAAGGAGACTGCACTTCATATGGACTGGTCAATGCATAACTCTCCGCTCTCTCTGCGGGATATACAGATTACAGATGAATTCTGGAAAAATGAAATGGAATTGGTGCGCACGGAAGTCATTCCCTATCAATGGGCAGCCCTGAATGATCAGGTGGAGGGAGCCGCCCCAAGCTATTGTATGCGGAATTTTCGGATTGCAGGAAAGCTGAACCGGGAAAAGGCTGCGAAGGGTACGGCCTTTGAGGCGCCGAAGTATACATTTCGCGGGTTTGAGACACTTCCGGAAGATCCGGCACACCTGGAAAATCAATTTTACGGATTTGTATTCCAGGACAGCGACTTTTCAAAATGGATCGAGGCCGTGGGCTATTCGCTGACACAACACCCGGATCTGGAGCTGGAGCGAATCGCGGACAGTGCGATCGATATCGTCTGTGCGGCGCAACAGGAGGATGGCTATCTGGACACCTACTATATTATTAATGGAAGAGATCAGACCTTTTCGAACCTGCGCGATCACCATGAACTGTACTGCTTCGGTCACCTGGTCGAAGGAGCGGTCGCTTATTACCAGGCGACCGGAAAGGATAAGCTGCTGAAAGCCGCAGAGCGTTTTGCGGATTTTGTCGCAGATTTCTTCGGACCAGAGGATGGAAAATGCAAAGGATATCCGGGACATGAGATCGCGGAAATGGCTCTGGTACGCCTGTTTGAAGTTACCGGCAAGCAGAAATATCTGGATTTGAGCCGTTTTTTCATTGACCAGCGCGGAACAAGACCCTACTATTTTGACCAGGAACACCCGGAAACCATAAAGCCCGGATGCGAAAATGAGATGCGCCACGCATACAATCAGGCGCATCTTCCGGTGCGTGAGCAGGATGAAGCGACCGGTCACGCGGTCCGCGCCGTTTATCTGTACTCAGGAATGGCAGATATCGCGCGCCTGACACAGGATGAAACATTGTATCGCGCCTGCAGGCGGCTCTGGGACGATATCGTAACCAGAAAAATGTACATCACCGGCGGCATTGGCAGCACGCACTTAGGAGAGGCATTTTCCTACGCCTACGATCTGCCGAATGATACCGCTTATGCGGAGACCTGCGCTTCCATCGGCCTGGTATTTTTTGCACGCCGGATGCTGGAAATCCGGCCAGACTCCCGCTATGCGGACGTGATGGAGCGTGCGCTTTACAACGGAATCCTGAGCGGAATGGCGCTGGACGGGAAAAGCTTTTTTTATGTGAATCCATTGGAAGTGAATCCGGAGGCATGTAAAAAAGACGAGCGAAAATTTCACGTAAAGCCGGTGCGCCAGAAGTGGTTTGGCTGCGCCTGCTGTCCGCCGAATCTCGCTCGTCTGGTCTCCTCGCTTGCGTCCTATGCGTATACAGAAACGGAAGATACACTGTTCGTGCATCTATATGTGGGAAGTGAGATAACAAAATATATAACTGTCTCCGCACAGGAACAGGAAGAAGAACCGTGCGAAACAGAATGCAGTGCAGAAGCAGACAGCCAAATCTGCCCTGGAGACCATCTGAAAAATGACCGTCAGGCTGTGCGCGTCTCCGTTATCTCCTCTCTGCCCTGGGAGGGCACGGTCAGCATCCTCGTAAATGCCGGAGGCGCACCCTTCCGTCTGGCTCTGCGAATCCCCGACTGGGCGCTGGAAGAGAACCCAGGTAATCGTTCCTTCTGCCAGGCGACAGAAGACATGGCCGCGTGTGAAGGTTTTCCAAAAGGAAAGTTCCATGGCAATCTGGCGGAAACAATTTGCTCCCATTTACAGATCACCGGCATCGAAAACGCAGATCTGGAGCTTCATGACGGCTATCTGTACATAACAAAACAGTGGAAAAAGGATGATCTGCTGGAGCTTCATTTCCCAATGGACATAAAACTAATCGCGGCAGATACCCAAGTACGCGAGGACATTGGAAAAGCAGCAGTGTTAAGAGGCCCGATCGTTTACTGTCTGGAAGAAGCCGATAATGGCAGAGATTTGCATTTGCTCTCACTTGACCCGACAGCTTCACCTGTGACAACCACTGCCAAAATCTGCGGTGTGCCAGCCACGGCAATCCTGTGGCCCGGTTTCCGGCAGAAACCAGACACACTGCCGGCAAAAACGGGCGATACTGTTGATACTTCTTCACAGCAGAGTATCAAAAACGCATCGCTGCCGCAAAGCGATTCCGACGGAACTATCCGGCATTTATATCACACCTGGAAAAAGCCTGAAAAAGAAGCGGTCAGTCTGCGATTCATCCCCTACTATATGTGGGCGAATCGTTCAGAGTCACCGGATGGAGCGGAAATGCAGGTGTGGACGCGCGTAGATCTGCCGGTACTGTAAAGGTTTTCTTATCCTGTGATTGCTAATACAAATAGTCATCCCAGGCTTCATCAAACCAGATTTGTTTCATTCATCCCCCTTTATCAATTCATGCTCTACTCCTTCATCAGCATTTAACGCAGCTCTTACTTTTCCACCTGAAAAGCGGAGGTACACGCCCTCCGCTTTCACATTCTGTATTCTGTTTACGCACATCCGTTTCCGAATCTGCTTTATTTTTCCAGGTATCCATACACCACTGCCGCCAGCGCTCCGCCGATGAGCGGACCAACAATAAAAATCCATACCTGCGCAAGCGCTGTACCGCCCGCAAAGATTGCCGGCATCAGGCTTCTCGCCGGGTTCACAGAGGTGCCGGTCAGGGCAATACCCAGGATATGTACCAGCGTCAGCGTCAGACCAATCACCAGACCGGATACTGCCGCGTTTTCCATCTTGCTGGTCACTCCAATGATCGCGATCACAAAAACGAAGGTCAGTACGATCTCAACCAGCAATGCAGCCGGAACCGAGCCATTTGTCCATCCAGCCTGGATCTGGTTCGCGCCAAAGCCACAGTCAAACCCAAAAACAATGCCCAGTATCACGCAGCCAATCGCAGAACCAATCACCTGAGATACCACATAACCAATGAAATCCTTGACGTCCAGCTGACCCCGAATCAGCATCGCAATTGATACTGCCGGATTGATATGGCAGCCTGAAATGTTCCCGATGCTGTACGCCATCGCGACAATCACGAGTCCAAACGCGAGCGCGGTCAGCATATAGCCGCTTCCTGCTTCACTGGAGCAGCCGACTGCCACTGCCGTGCCGCAGCCAAATGTAACCAGAACGCAGGTACCGATTGCTTCCGCAATGTACTTTTTGATGTTTTCCATAATTGCACCTCCATAAAAGCTGATTTTCCTACTGCTCCTCCTATTTTCAATTCTGTGCAGGGGCGGTATATTATAGTAAACGACGTAAGTCGTTTTACTTTGCGCCGGACGCAGAGCTGCGTAAGCAGCCATTCCTCATGCGTCCGTGTGCATCCTTTATAGTGAATGAC
>JAJPXX010000143.1 GCA_021205225.1 Lachnospiraceae bacterium | reverse complement strand
ATCACATCAAAGGAGCTTATGCTTACATCAAATAACTTCGTGAAACAACCCTGTTTTCTGCCGGTTTACTATTGCCATGTCCTGATCTGGCATGGTATACTTTGGGCGCGGATTATACTTTTATATGTAAAACGAGAATACGGAACAATTACAGGCAGCATCTGAGAGGAGACGGAACATGGGCGGTATATTTGGAGTGGCGGCGAAGAGAAGCTGCACGATGGAACTTTTTTATGGTGTTGATTATCATTCGCATCTGGGTACGCGCCGCGGCGGGATGACCGTGTACGGGGAACAGGGCTTTATGCGCGCGATCCACAACATTGAAAATTCTCCGTTCCGGACGAAATTTGAGAAGGATGCGGACGAGATGGATGGGAACCTGGGAATCGGCTGTATTTCAGACTATGAGCCGCAGCCGCTGCTGGTGCAGTCGCATCTGGGCAGCTTCGCCATTACGACCGTCGGCAAGATTAACAATATGGACGAGCTTCTGCGCTCTGTCTATGAGAATGGCCATACGCATTTTCAGGAGATGAGCGGCGGTCAGATCAATGCGACGGAGCTGGTGGCGGCTTTGATCTGCAAAAAGGATTCGATCGTCGAGGGGATTCGCTATGTACAGGAGATCATTGATGGTTCAATGACCCTGCTTTTGCTGACAAAGGACGGCATCTATGCTGCCCGCGACCGGCTGGGGCGGACACCGCTTGTGATTGGGAAAAAGGAAGACGCTTACTGTGTTTCATTTGAGAATTTCGCTTACCTGAACCTTGGATATGAGGATTATCGGGAGATGGGACCGGCGGAGATCGATTTTATTACGCCGGATGAGGTAAAGGTAGTTGGCGAACCGGGAGAACAGATGCGGATCTGTTCATTTCTGTGGGTTTATTATGGTTATCCGACCGCGTCCTACGAGGGCGTTAATGTCGAGGAGATGCGCTACCGCTGCGGCGGGATGCTTGCCGCGCGTGACCGTGAGGCGGCCAATATTTCACCGGACATTGTAGCAGGTGTGCCGGATTCCGGCACTGCGCACGCAGTCGGCTACGCAAATGAGTCAGGGATTCCGTTTGCGCGCCCGTTTATCAAATACACGCCGACCTGGCCGCGCTCCTTTATGCCGACACGGCAGAGCCAGCGGAATCTGATCGCCCGCATGAAGCTCATCCCGGTCAAGGCTCTGATCAAAGATAAAAAGCTGCTGCTGATCGATGACTCTATTGTCCGCGGTACGCAGCTGCGCGAGACAACCGAGTTTCTTTACCAGAGCGGCGCGAAAGAAGTGCATGTGCGCCCTGCCTGCCCGCCGCTGCTGTTTGGATGTAAATACCTGAATTTTTCCCGCTCGAAATCCGACATGGATCTGATTGCCCGCCGCATTGTGCGCGAGCGGGAGGGAGATAATGTTTCAGGTGAGGTGCTTTCTGACTACGCGGATCCCTGCAGTAAAAACTACGCAGAGATGCTCGAAGCCATCCGTAAAGAACAGAATTTCACTACCCTGCGCTATCACCGGCTTGACGATATGGAAAAATCCATCGGGATTGCCCCGTGTAAATTGTGTACGTATTGTTTCAGCGGGAAAGAATAATATGATACAAGGGACAAAAGGTCAGGAATGGAACGCTTGCGTTCCGATTCATGACCTTGGGGACCGCAAAAACACGAAGAAGTAGCCATTTTGACCATGTTTTTTGGTCAAAATGAGCAGATTCTGAGTGTTTTTAGGATTGCGAGGCGCTGAACGTCCAGTGGACGTTCGTTAAGCGCCGACCGTAGCGAAGCGAAGATGCGAAGCACGTAGCAATCCGTAGTATCATACCCCTTTTGTCGCTCAAAAAAATGTCAGACCAGGGGAGTCTGTTTTTTGGCTTCCCTCAGCTCGCGGAAGAACCCGGATAACATAGTGCTGCATTCCTCTTCGAGGATACCGCGCTCGACAATGACCTGATGGTTGAATTCCGGCATTTCCAGAATATTTAAAACAGAGCCGGCACAGCCGGCTTTGGGATTCATGGCGCCGATGACGGCGCGTGTGATGCGGGACTGGACGATTGCTCCGGCGCACATCTGGCAGGGCTCAAGGGTAATGTAGATGGTACATCCCTCGAGACGCCAGTCGCCGAGTTTTTTGCCTGCACGGCGGATGGCGTTGATTTCGGCGTGCGCAGTGGTATTTTTGTCCGTATTGCGGCGATTGTAGCCGCGCGCGACAATCTGATTTTCACAGACAATGACGCATCCGATCGGAACTTCACGGAGCGCATATGCTTTTTTTGCCTGCCGAAGAGCCTCCTTCATATATTTTTCATCTTCATTCATCGTCTGCGCTTATGCCTTTCTATCGGGACGTTTACCAGCCCTGAGTTCCTTATCCTGTAACAATTCAGGACAGCACCTCGCACGTGCTGCGAGATACGTATGAAAGTATATAATATACGTTATCTTTTAATATATTGTACTCTTACAGGAAAGTGCCGGAGTGACCGGCAGATCTGTAATAAAAATCCTCTGGCAAATGGAAAATCAAACCAGAGGAAAGTAAAAACGACCTGTGTCGTTTACTATATTTTAATCCGTGCGCCTCGCTTCGAACGCCTGCCACAGACGTTACCCTGACAGTTAACTCAGTCCAGGCTACCTTACGGCACCCAGGAGGTTCCGCTTAGTGCTGCTCCGTTCCCGACCTGACACGGTTCACGGATTCCTGCCGCGCAAGACCCGGACGTCAACATCACTTATCAGGGGCAGCTCCACAACAGAACGCCCTAAGCTCGGCATCACCCCTGCTGTAGCGGATTGCAGGCGACAGGGCACCGCTATCTCCCCGGCTGCACGGAAATGTGATACCATATTATAGTAAACGGAATAAAACTAATCCGTTCGGAAATACTTCACCACTATACAAGTTTCAGACATATTTGTCAAGGGGCGAAAATATTTAAAAATGGAAATCCGGGCGCAGTACCGCGGGATTTCCCGCAAATGCAGGAAGGATTTACAGGTCTTGTCACAGCACAAGCCGCCCTTCGAGCGCCAGATACTGATCGAGGATCATGCGGCTGACTTTTGCCCCGTAGACTTGTCCGGCATGCTCGTAGTGTTCGAGAATGTCGTGAAATTCCCGGTTCATGATCACAATCACATAGTCGCCGTAGGGCGTGTGGACAATGCCTCCGTCGTTCCGGCAGGCGTTCATGCTGCCGCTTTTGGAGGCGACATAGATCAGCTCCTCGTCCTCTGTCTCCTCACAGTCGAGGTAATACTGGGGGAAATAGCGGGTGAGCGTACTGTTGTAATGCTGCTTTTTGAAGATTTCACGCATCTGCCGGCTGGCTTCGGCGCTTACAAGCTCACCTTTTGCGAGACGGACGAAGAGGTCGCCGTATTCGCGGGGAGTCGTCGTACCGAGCCGGTCATATTTGTCAAAGTCAATCGGGTTATGCAGACGCGTCTGTGTGTAGCCGAGACTTTGGATGTAGTCATTGATTGTGTCAAGGCCGAGGTAGTCGATGAGCATATTCGTGGCGATGTTGTCGCTGATGATGATCATTAATGTCGCTACGTCGATTGCGCGCAGGGAGATACAGTTATGCGCTGTGCCATCTTCCGCGGCGCAGGCTTCGGATGCGGCAGGCAATTGAACCGCTGCGGAGCTTTCCGTTTTGGCAGGGGATTCCTGCCTGGCGATGGGGGAAGCGTCATAGGCTGTCTCCATCAAAGAGCGCAGCAGTCCGCTGCCGTTGATGTAGTATTTCCGGTCGCAGACGAGGATATCATCCGGGCTGGCTGCTCCGGCTTCGATTTGCGCAAACAGGCACGCCAGAATAAAGGACTTGATGGTACTCGCAGTTTCGAAGGGCTGATCAGCGTCCAGCGCGACCTCATTTCCTCTTAAATCGTTTACATAGACGCTCATTTTGCCGTCATAACCGAATATTTCGGCCTGGATGCGTTTTTCCAGAGTTAATTTTGGGTGCATAGTTTGTTTCCTTTCATATTTTGCAGACAGACCTTTGCATTATTTCAAACCAAATCCGTCCGCCAGCTCCCGCTCATTGGCCAGCAGAAAATGTCCTGGCGCGATTTCGGTCCATTTCGGCGGGTTCTGGTCATAGTCATGGATGGTCGGATCATACACGAACAGCTTCTTTTTTCGTTCACGAATCGGATCCGGCATGGGGATTGCCGAAAGCAGCGCCCTGGTATAAGGATGCGCCGGATGGGAGATGAGCTCCTCGGTCTCGGCAAGCTCGACCATTTTTCCTTTATGAAGAACCGCGATCCGGTCAGTGAAATAGCGCATGACGGACAGATCGTGAGCGATGAAGATATAGGTGATGCCTTTTTCCTTTTGCAGATCGGCCAGCAGATTCAGCACCTGAGCCCGGATGGAGACGTCGAGTGCGGAGATGGGCTCATCCGCGATGATGCATTCCGGTTCCATGATTAATGCCCGCGCGATACCGATTCTCTGGCGCTGTCCGCCGGAAAATTCATGCGGGAAACGGCTGGCAAATTCCGGGAGAAGACCTACGTCCTCCAGGGCTTTTGCGACCAGCTCCTGGCGCTCCTTTTCCTTCAGAGAACGGCCGCGCAGGTTGATCAGGCCTTCGGAGACAATGTAGTCTACCTTGGCGCGTTCGTTTAAGGACGCCATCGGATCCTGGAAAATCATCTGGATTTCCTGGATAACCTTTTTGTCCAGCGCTTTGCTGATTTTGCCGCTGATCTTCTTACCCTTGTAAATAACATTCCCCTGCGACGGGGTATAGATGCGCATGATGGTGCGGCCGATGGTCGTTTTGCCGGAGCCGGACTCGCCGACGATGCCGAAGGTCTCGCCCCGATGAACCTGAAAGGTAACGCCGCGGACCGCCTCAAATGCTTTTTTTCCTTTGCCGAAGGTCACATGAAGATCATTGACCTCAAACAATACTTCATTTTCTGTATTCATTTTATATTCATTCCTCAATTGTTCGGCTTTTTATGGATTTTAACCATACACGCTTTCCAGATCCTTCAGATTCCGTATGGCTTCCGGCGGCTCTACCTTCGGCGCGCGCGGATCCAGAAGCCACGTTTTGGCTTTGTGCGTCGGGCTTACCTCAAAATAAGGAGGCTCTTTGACATAGTCAATCTTCAGCGCGCGCGGATTACGCGGGGCAAAGGCGTCGCCTTTGATTTCTTTAAACAGGTTCGGCGGGGTGCCTTTGATGGTAAATAGCTTTTCGCCGCGCTCACCCAGCTGCGGCAGCGAAGAAAGAAGCGCCCAGGTGTAAGGGTGGCGCGGATCGTAAAAGATTTCTTCTGCCATTCCGATTTCTACAAAATCACCGGCATACATCACAGCCACGCGGTCGGCGATATTTGCGACCACGCCGAGGTCATGGGTGATAAAGACGATGGTCAGCTGGTATTTTTCCTTTAATTCCTTTAAAAGATGGATGATCTGATCCTGAATGGTTACATCCAGCGCTGTCGTGGGTTCGTCGCAGATCAGAATTTTCGGGTTGCATGCAAGGGCAATGGCGATAACCACCCGCTGGCGCATCCCGCCGGAAAATTCATGCGCGTACTGTTTGCAGCGCCGCTCCGGCTCCGGGATACCGACCTCGCTGAGATATTCGATGACCTTTTTATTGATGGCTGCGGAGCCTTTGATGTCCGGCTGGTGCAGACGTATTGCTTCCGCAATCTGTGAGCCGATGGATTTCAGCGGGTTCAGGCTGGTCATCGGGTCCTGCATGATCATGGCAATCTCGCCTCCGCGGATCGCCCGCCAGTCGCGCTCTTTCGTGAGCTTTGCCAGGTTGATTCCGGATGAAGCGCTGCCTGTCTGCGTGCCTGTGCCGCCAGCGGCAAAAGCATTATCTGGTCTTCGCGGAGAGGGATTGCCGTAGTAAAGGATTTCTCCGCTGGGGATATAACCGTTTGAATCCAGCAGTCCCATGAAGGTTCGCGTAAAGACGGATTTGCCGGAGCCGGATTCGCCTACGATTGCGATACTTTCGCCGCGGTAAATGTCAAGGGAAACGTTGCGAATCGCATGGAGCTCCTGGCCGCGCAGATGAAATTTTACATTAAGATTTTTTACGGATAAAATAAGTTCGTTCGCCATGTCTGCTCCTTTATTCGGTGAGCCTTGCCATTGCAGAATTATTCTTCGAATAATGGCAAGGCCTGCGTCCTGCACAAAAGCAGTGCAGGACAGACTTTATCTATGGTTCTTGGGGTCTGCCGCGTCGGAGAAAGCGTTGCCCACGATGTAGAAGGAAATTGTCACGATGGAAAGCACGACCGCCGGAAAGATCAGCTGGTAACGCTGGGAAGCGTTCATCATGACCTGCCGGCCGTCTTCGATCAGCTGACCGAGGCTTGCTGTCGTAGCGGGAAGGCCGAGACCGATGTAGGTGATGAAGACCTCGTTTCCAATCGCTGCCGGGATCGCAAGCGCCATCCGCAGCATGATGACGGATACCAGATACGGGAGCAGGTTTTTGAATACAAGCCGCTTTGTAGGAGTACCCAGACAACGGGACGCGAGGTTGTAGTCGCGGTCACGGATGATCAGAATCTGATTGCGGATAAAACGCGCCATTCCGATCCAGCCCGTCAGGCTCATGGCGAAAATCAGGGTTTTCACACTGGGCGTCATAATATAGGCGATCAGGATCAGGACGATGGTCTGCGGAATGTTATCCAGCACATTGTAGATTTCTGTAAAAAGGAAATCCAGCTTGCGCACATAGCCCCAGAGTACGCCCATGGTGATGCCGACCACAGCCTCGACCATGGCCACGGCAAAGCCGATGAACAGGGAGGTGCGGGTGCCGGCCCAGATGCGCGCCCAGAGATCCTGGCCGATGGAATTCGTGCCAAACCAGTATTCCGCGCAGGGAGCGACATTCCGAAGCGGGATGAACAGCTCGGAGTCGGTATTGATGGTATACGGGTCGCGCTGGCCGGGCAGATAGGGCTGGATAATGGTAAACGCGATGATTGCGACCATCACAATCAGGCAGAATACTGCGCCCTTATCCTTGAAAAACATCCGCACGGTGCTTCCCCAGTAGGAGTAATTGGTGTAACCGGCGCGTTCACTTTCCTCCTCATCATAATCTGCAAATGTAAACAAATCCGCATCGTCCTGGAACTCCTCGCGCAGGCTGTCTTCCATGTTTTTTTCCAGCTTTTCGGAGACGTGGTCTCGTATTGTGCGTGCCATCAGCGTTCGCCCTCCTTCCCGCTCAGGGAAATTCTGGGATCCAGAATCACCATCATGATATCGCCAAGCAGCAGACCGATGACGCCTACCGTGGCGTACAGCAGTACGATTGCCTGCACCATGTTGTTGTCGTTTCCTTTGATTACGGTCACCAGCAGGCCGCCCATGCCGGGGATGCTGTAAAGGGACTCCACGTAGATGGAACCAATGACGGTATTCAAAAAGGAGGACGGCAGGTACTGCACCATCGGAACAAAGGCATTGCGGAAAATATGGCGGAACATCACGGAGTTACCCGACGCGCCTTTTGCTTTGGCGAGCCGGACGTAATCTTTGTTGGACTCATCTACCATATAACGGCGCAGCCACATACCATAGTAGGCGATATTTCCCAGCGACATGGAAAAGACCGGAAGAATCCAGCTTTTCCAGTTCGATTCGTCGAAAAGCAGGGGAATGTCAAGGAGCAGTGTGCCGTACATCTGGATAAACAGATAGTATACAGCAGCAGGAACTGCCTGAATAAAGACAATGAAGAGGGTTCCCAGCTTGTCCGGAATCCGGCTTTTAAACCGTGCCATAATTGTCCCCAGGGGAATGCCGAGAATCAGGGAGGCGAGGATAGAGAGGGAGCCAAGCTTGATGGAAATAGGAAGCTTGTCCGCCAGAATTTCCGTTACCGGTACATTTACACGATAGGAGTGGGATACGCCGAAGTCCCCTTTTAACATATTCTGGAAAAAATGGAGAAGCTGAACCGGCATGGGATCCAGAAGCCCCTGCTCTTCCAGGCCGGCCTGAATCTGGGCTTCGGTCAGCTTATCAAAGTTCTGGAAATAGCCTTCGATGGGCATTTGCCGCATCAGAATAAAGACGACGCAGATGATGATGAAAAGTGTAATCAGGGAACGCCCGATTCGTTTGGCTAAATATTTTACCATAGGTACCTCCATAATGCATTTCTCTAAGTGCAGCGGAACCGGTTAAGAATCGGCGCCGGATGGGAAATGGAAATGTTATGTGTTTTCATGCGGTTTTCGCGGCAGGCACAAATGACGTCCGGAAAGTCGGGGTTCCAGGCCTCATTTATGTCTGATTAAAAATGTCCGCCAGACTGGAAAATCTGCGCCCCGTAGTTTCCCGCGGGGCGTATGAAAGCGGCAGGCGCAGTGAACGCCGCACCTGCCAGGCCGCATATTCATTTGAAAACGGAACGACTAATGTCGTTTTCCGTAAAATGGCTGCATCTTTACTGGTGCTCTGCCGCGGAAGCCTCATACTGCTCCATCGTGACAAAGTCTTCGTAGAGCTGCTGACCCTTGTAGCGCTGGTTGGAAACACCAAACGCGGCATACTGGCCTTCCCACGGATTCAGCTTGCTTACCACGAAGCTGCTGACCTCCAGGCCATACGGAACAACAAGCGCGTGGTCGATCAGGTAAGCCTCTGCCTCCGCAAAAGCGGTGTAGCGTGCAGCGGTATCGTTGGTGATCTCTTTTGCAGCGTCGACCAGTGCGAAATATTCCGCTACTGTCTCGGCGGATTCGGTGCCGTCGGTGATTGCGGTTGCCAGGTAAGCGTATTTCATACCCGGATCGTAGGAACCGTCGCTGTTTGCTGACTGATAGAACGGATCGGTCCAGGTCTCCGGATCCGCGTAGTCCGCGCCCCAGTTGCAAAGCATCAGCTGATAATCGCCTGCGCGGCGGACAGCGCTCAGGAAGCCGTCGGACGGGCCTGCCTCTACCGTGATATCTACGTAATCCGTGCCAAGAATCGCTTCCAGCTGCTGCTCAAGGACGATGGAACGATCCTCCCAGTTGGTCGTAGACGGATTGTATTTCACAAGAATCTTAACCGGGAAGGTTGCGCCTGCCGCGGTCAGCTCCTCCATCGCCGCTTCCTTATAGGAAAGCGCCAGCTCGGAATCATAAGAATCGGTCGCCATGATGTCTGCGAGCGCAGCCTCATCTGTATAATCCGCGCCAGTCTCAGAATTGGTCGCAAAGCCGACCGGCGTGATGGTATTCTGCATATAGGTGGACGGATCCGCATAAGAACCGGTATCTACGGAGTAGGTGGACAGGCGGTTGATCGCGTGGCGGATGGACTGACGGAAGTTCTCGTTATTAACCGCGAGCATCCAGTTCTCCGGCTCATACGCTTCGTCAACGCTGTAGCCTTCCATGCCCTCTGTCGTATAGTCTTCATTCAGGGCGTACATATTAAAGTTGAAGCAATAGAAATAGCAGTAATCAATGGACGGACGCTCCATGCTGACCATGCTGCTGGTCTCTTCATCCGCGAGCCAGGAGTCAACGATGTCTGCACTTAAGGTCGTGTAATCAATCTCGCCGCGCTTTGCCATCTCCGCGCCGATGGTATCCGCTTCTGCGTTGTAGGTCTTCTGAATCTCATCAATCAGGACATTGTCCGCGTCCCAGTTATTTGTGTTCTTTGTCATCACCAGCTCGACCTGCGGCTCATAGCTGGAAAGATAGAACGCGCCGTTGTAATACATATTGTCAGCGGAAGTGCCGAAGCTGGCGCCAAGCTCCTCCAGCTGCGGGCCATAAGCCGGCATGAAGCAGACATAGGTAAGCATCGACAGGAAATACGGTACTTCCTTCGCCAGAGTATAAGTCAGTGTG
>JAJPXX010000131.1 GCA_021205225.1 Lachnospiraceae bacterium | reverse complement strand
AATCCACCGGAAAATCACAAATTTTGGCGTGGAAATAAACTTTTCACTTCAGCTTCTTTTTTCATCTTTTTGTCTGTTTTTAACTGCATACGCAGGATGGGCAAAGCCTTTCTCAGGGCAGCAGGCGATATACCAGGATTGCGCAGATTTCCCGCAGGGCATTGTGCGGCAGCATGCCGGTATCCGACGAGGCCGAAAGACCGCCCACATCCGAAAATCCCTGTTCTCTGGCATATAAAAGCGCCCGGTAAATATGAAAATTATTCGTAACTACGCCAATCGAAGCGCTCACGCCCGCTTCTGCGGTATCCTCGCCCAGATCGCGAATCACCGCCGCTGAATATTCCAGATTCTCCTGTGTACTGGTCGATTCTTCTTCTTTGATCAGGCGGTCTTCCGCTATCCCGGCATCGACCAGATAGCGGTACATACATTCTGCCTCTGAAATATCTTCGTCCGCGCCCTGTCCGCCGGACAGGATCAGGATCGTATCCGGATGTGCTTCCGCGTAAGCCGCCGCGCGTTCTAATCGTTTTCTTAACGCGCGGGAAGGACGCGTCCCCCGAACCTGCGCGCCAAGGACAATCAGGTACTCCAGATCCTCCTCTGTATCGGACCAGATGAGCTGCGGCAGAGTTTTTTGCTTTTCCTCATCAGCCGCCGCGCCTTTCACGGTGTAAAAGCCTTCCGTGCGCATCGCGGACCATACGCGGCTGCCAATGGCAAGAACAATCACCAGCGCGGCAAAAAGCAGTGCAAACAGGATTCCCGTCATAAAGCGCAACAAACTCTGCGGATGCCTCTCCAGATAACGCAGTCCCCCGCCTGACGCGATCAGAGCCGCGCCGCCCATAATCCAGATCCAGGCAAAGCTTGTCGACAACCCGGCATAGATCACAATTCCCACATAATAAAAAAGACAAAGGATGCCTAAGCTTAAGCATCCTATCTCAAGAGCGTGTCTCATTCATCTCCAGCCCTCTCTTATTTTCCGGCAGAGTTCTGTATCATCCGTCCGAAATGATTTCTTAATAAAAGTATTTTTCCGGCATCCGCCCATTACCTTCCGCAGCAGTATTTGTATTTTTTCCCGCTGCCGCAGGGACAGGGATCATTGCGGCCGATCTTCTTTCCTTTCACGACGGTATTCATCTTTTTGGCCTCCATATACAGGGCATGCCTTTTATCCGCGTCAAAAATATTCTCCCACGCGGGGATATTGTACAGCCAGTCTGCTTTCGCGTCTACCATGTTCTTATAAAGCTTCTCATTATCAAAATCCAGGCTGACCTGCGTATCCTCGTCCATCTCCTCGATGGGGTTCGGCTGTTTGAGGCTCTCGTTGATACCATCCAGAAAACCAGTCATCTCCATCACGGTTACGCTGTATTTCTCCGCCAGCTCCTTCACTGTGCCGGTCACCGCCTCCTCCGGAGCTGCCAGAAGCTGTTCATAGATTCCCTTTTCTTTCAGAAAATAGTCCGACCAGAATCTCTGAAGCGTCTTTTTATCTGTCTCCTGTGAATAAGCCGTGTTTCTCCAGGTCTCTAATAATCCCATAGCAATTTACCATCCTTTTCCTTCGCCTCGGCCGCCGTTCTTCCCGGCGCCGGCTGTCAGATTTTCTCTGCGCATTATATACCACTTTTTTGGATATGGCAAGCATTTGTATCTGCGCTCTCCTGAATCGTTACCGGTCAGAATATCGTCCTGCCTTTTACCTACTCGCGGTTGTAAATAATAATCGGATATCCGGCCGTAATCGTGTTATAAATCGTCGCCGCCGCTGAAAGCGGAAGATTGATACAGCCATGACTTCCGCTGGTTTTATATATGCTCCCGCCAAAGGAGCTGCGCCAGGTCGCGTCGTGGAGCCCCTGCCCATTCGCAAACGGCATCCAGTAGGTGACGTCCGTCTCGTATCCATAATACTCACTGCTCAGGGTATACGGACTGACCTTGTATGCGATCGAAAAAGCCCCCTCCAGTGTTGCCCGGTCTTCATCCGAAGCTTTTCCGCTGACAATATCTGTTTCGACCACCAGAGTATAATCCTTATAAAGCCACAGATGCTGCTTATCCAGGCTGACTTCGATATAGCTGCCTGCCAGATCGTCCGTCCCTTCCCGCGCCAGGCCGGAGTCACTGTAGATGGGCTCCCGTTCAACGGTCGTTCCACTCTCCAGATCTGCGCAGAGCTGTTCAAATTCCGCGTCCTTGTCAATCCAGTATCCGTATTCGTTATTGCTAAGCGAAACCGTATCCCCCGCTGTCGTCGTAAAAGAGCGCGTATTGTACCTTGTATTATAGGTAGAAGACAGTTCATCAATAAACGTCCAGATCAGGGATTCATTCAGCTCCACCCCTTCGTCCGTAATCTCCAGCCAGGAACAGATCGTATCCGAATCCAGCACCTCTGTCACGGACCCAAACGTGTACACAATCGAAGTATTCTGATAATTTGTAAGGCTCTGGTTGAGCTGCTCCAACCGATCGTTCAGCTCTTCGGAATTTTCCGTCACCTCTACGGTCTGGTAAGAATTCACATCAATCTTCACAGTAATCGATTTCTGAAACAGTCCGTCCTCCAGGCTCTCGCTCATCGTCTCTTCCACTACCGCCCGGAGATTGTCTGCGTCTATAACGTCCCCCTGCCAGCTCGGCACTATCACAAACTCGCCGTTTTCACTGTCGTATTCCAGACAGGCGTCTGTTGATTCCGTCCGCTCCAGCTCCACCTCAAAATGCTCCGCGGAAAAAGTCTCCGCCAGCTTCTCCTCATCTGCAAGCACCGTATATTCTATTTCGATATCCTTCCAGGTCTCAAACAGTCCTCTCTCACTGAGCATCTCCGACTGCACATCAGACAATTCTTCTCTCAGGGCATCCCCATCCAGATAATATCCGGCTTCCTCCAGCGTCGTCCGGTAGAGTTCATCGCCATTCTCTGTAAAAATCAGCACCGTCTCTCCAAATTTTGTTTCGAGCTTCTGCGCTGCCTTTTCTATTGTCAACCCTGACACACGGGTTCCATATATCGAAAGCTGATGCGCCATATGTGTTTGATCAAGAAAATAATCACCCAGAAAGATGCAGACTACAAAAAGGACCATCACCAGCAATGCCGCCTGCTTCGCGAGGGTCTTTTTGCGTTTCGCTTCAATCTCGGACTGTCTTCTCTGATATTCCCGCTCTCTCCTGTAATAAGAATGCCTGTCCTGGTTCATTTGTAATACCTCGGTGCCTTATCAGCTAAGCCACACAGCTGCGCAGCCACACCGCCTGGCTCTCTTCCCTGCATATCATCCGTCCAAACACTGCCCCGGCACAAAAACATAGCTCTGTGATCCACCGGCAGTCGTCAAGCACCGAATGGTAGGATGCACGCATATAGGCTTCATGCGTCTTCTCAATATATGTAAACAGCTGCTCTGATGTGCGAATCTGCCCGGCGCGCAGCCGCTGCCGCTCGAATGCCATTTTGGCCTCAGAGGTACACAAATACGCGCGCAGCAGATACTTTAACTCGCTCTCATGCATACAGTGGCCGCTCAGGCTTCCGTCAAAGCAGGTATTGTGCGGAAACGTAAAATAATCCGCAAGATAGTGCATCACCACACCAACCTGCGTCCAGACTGCGCGTCTGTTATAAGCCTCATCACGCGTCTCCGCCTCAATCTGTAAGATCAGATCCTGAACCTTCTCCCATGTCTCATCGAACTGGTGCGGTTCGGAAAACATTCTGGGATTCAGATCCGGCTGGATCGAGCCAAAATAAAACGCTTTTCTGTGAATATCCAGCTCCCTGAGCCGCAATCCATCCACCAGAAACGCAGACAAAGCTATATGTGATTTTTTTCGCATAAGATTCTCCCTATTCCGCCGTGGATTATATTTCTTCCATCACGGCAAACCTGTCCGCCTAAAACTACACTACAGGTTTTGCCCGGCTTTTTCTCTTTTCCCATCCACGAGCATTGTACCGCTTTCAGAAGAATTATGCAAGATAAATAGTGTAAAATCCATGTGAAAGCAGCCGGGAACTTTTGCCTTTTTGGCTATTCCCGGCCGGTTCTGTCCATTCAGCGGTGATTCACCCGTGCGCTTACATCCGCCTGTCAATCAGCGCAATGTCCACCAGCGTCAGACCATGGATGTTATTGTTTTCGAGGCTGGTGATCAGCGCGTTCGCCGTATCCAGCGAGGTAAGCACATTCACTCCGGTCTCAATCGCGTTGCGCCGGATAAGGAAGCCATCCTTTGCGTGCCCCACACCCTGCGAAGGCGTGTCAATAACCAGGTCAATCTCATGCCCCAGAATCAGATCCAGGATGTTCGGCGACTCCTGCTCTACCTTGCGGGTCATACGCACCTGAATATCCGCTTCCATCAGCGCGCGCGCCGTCCCCTTAGTTGCGAAAATATTATAGCCGAGCGCTTCAAACCGCTTCGCGATCTCAACCGCGTCCAGCTTGTCGGAATCCCGCACGGTAATGATCATGTTTTTATATTTCGGAAGATTAATGCCCGCGCCGAGGAATGCCTTATACAGCGCCTCATCAAAGGTCGCGGCAATGCCAAGGCACTCTCCTGTTGACTTCATCTCCGGCCCCAGGCTGATGTCCGCGCCCTGGATTTTCTCAAAGGAGAACACCGGCATCTTGATCGCAAAATAGTCCGCTTCCGGCTGCAGCCCCGGCTCAAAGCCCAGCTCCCGGATGGTAGAGCCGAGAATGACCTTTGTCGCCAGCGGCACAATCGGGATTCCTGTCACCTTGCTGATATAGGGAACGGTACGGCTGGAGCGCGGGTTCACCTCAATCACATACACCTCATCATTGCTGACAATGAACTGAATATTGATCAGTCCGATGACATGCAGGGAACGGGCGAGTTTGCGCGTGTAGTCCTCAATCACACGTTTGATCTTCTTTGAGATGCTCTGTGCCGGATATACGGAAATGCTGTCTCCGGAGTGAATCCCGGCACGTTCGATGTGCTCCATGATACCCGGAATCAGGACGTCTGTGCCATCGCACACGGCGTCGACCTCGATCTCCTTGCCCATCATGTATTTATCCACCAGAATCGGATGCTCCTGCGCAATCTGGTTGATTACGCCAATATACTGCTCTACATCCTCATCGTTAATCGCAATCTGCATTCCCTGCCCGCCAAGCACGTAGGACGGGCGCACCAGCACCGGATAGCCCAGCTCATTGGCCGCTTTTTTCGCTTCTTCGGCGGTAAAGACGGTATGACCCGCGGGACGCGGGATATTGCACTTTTCCAGAATCTCATCAAACAGCTCCCGGTCCTCCGCCGCATCCACATTTTCCGCGGAGGTGCCAAGGATCGGCACGCCCATCTTCATCAGAGATTCCGTCAGCTTGATCGCCGTCTGCCCGCCAAACTGCACCACCGCGCCGTCCGGCTGCTCCAGACGCACAACATTCTCTACGTCCTCCGGGGTCAGGGGCTCAAAATACAGCTTATCCGCGATATCGAAATCCGTGCTGACCGTCTCCGGGTTATTATTGATGATGATCGTCTCATAGCCCTCTTTTTCAAACGCCCAGGTGCAGTGTACCGAGCAGAAGTCAAACTCGATGCCCTGCCCGATGCGGATCGGACCAGAGCCGAGGACAAGGACTTTTTTCCTGGGGGAAGGTATTTTTTCCATGCAAGGCAAATCGCCGGCAGCATCGTCCGCATTTTCTTTCGCAGGATCATCTGTTCCGACTCCCGTCGCCTCATTCTCACTGCCAAATACCGAGTAATAGTAAGGCGTCGTCGCAGCAAACTCCGCCGCGCAGGTGTCTACCATTTTGTAAGCGGCAATGATCCCGTTCGCATAGCGCATCTGTTTGATTTCTTTCTCGCTCTTTCCGGTCAGACGCGCAATCACGTTGTCCGGAAATTCTATCCGCTTCGCCTCTTTCAAAAGCTCCACGGTGAGTTCCTCCGTGCGCAGTCGTTCTTCCATCTCGGTCAGAATGGCAATCTTGTCGATAAACCAGATATCGATCTTTGTAATTTCATGAATTCTCTCGTAAGCAATTTTCCGGCGCAACGCTTCTGCGATCACCCAGATCCGGCGGTCGTCTACAACCGCAAGCTGCCGCAGCAGCGCGTCTTCATCCAATCCGGAGAAATCATAGGAAAGCAGGCAGTCCACATGCTGCTCCAGCGAGCGGATCGCTTTCATGAGTGCGCCCTCAAAATTCGTGCAGATACTCATGACCTCGCCCGTCGCCTTCATCTGAGTCGTCAGGCGGCGGCTTGCGCTGATAAATTTATCAAACGGCAGACGCGGCATTTTGACCACGCAGTAATCCAGCATCGGCTCAAAGCTCGCATAGGTTTTTCCGGTGATCGCGTTTTTGATCTCATCCAGCGTGTAGCCCAGCGCGATCTTCGCCGCCACCTTCGCGATCGGATAGCCGGTCGCCTTTGACGCCAGCGCCGAAGAACGGCTCACGCGCGGGTTTACCTCAATAACGCAGTATTCAAAGCTTTCCGGATGCAGTGCGAACTGAACGTTGCAGCCTCCGGTGATTTTCAGCTCGCTAATGATATTCAGAGCAGAAGTACGCAGCATCTGGTATTCCTTATCGCCCAGTGTCTGAGACGGAGCCACGACAATGCTGTCTCCGGTATGCACGCCGACCGGGTCAATGTTTTCCATATTGCAGACGGTGATCACATTCCCCGCGCCATCGCGCATGACCTCATACTCAATCTCCTTCCATCCGGCGATGCAGCGCTCCACCAGCACCTGCCCGACACGGCTTAAGCGGAGACCATTTTCCAGAATCTCTACCAGCTCTTCATAATTGTGCGCAATGCCGCCGCCGCTGCCGCCCAGGGTATAGGCCGGGCGCAGCACGACCGGATAGCCGATGGTCTGCGTAAACGCAACGCCCTCTTCTACGGACTCTACCACCTTTGACGGAGCCACCGGCTCTCCGATTTTTTCCATTGTATTTTTAAATTCCTGACGGTCCTCCGCCTTTTTGATCGTCTCGGCGGTCGTACCAATCAGGCGGACGCCATTTTTCTCCAGAAAGCCCCGCTCTGCCAGCTCCATCGCCAGGTTCAGCCCCGCCTGGCCTCCCAGGGTCGGCAGTACGCTGTCCGGCCGTTCTTTTAAAATCAGCTGTTCGACCACTTCCACAGTCAGCGGTTCAATATAGACATGATCAGCGATATCCTTATCCGTCATAATCGTCGCCGGATTTGAGTTCAGCAGGACAACCTCGATTCCCTCCTCATGCAGGGCGCGGCATGCCTGCGTACCCGCATAGTCAAACTCCGCGGCCTGTCCGATCACGATCGGGCCGGAGCCAATCACCAGTACCTTTTTAATATCCGGATTCTTTGGCATTATGAACACACCTCCCTCTCATGATCCGCCTGGGACATCCTTTTCTCTGCTTCCACTGCCGCCCCGTTTTTCTCCGAAACAGCATCCGGGCGCATCATCCCCATAAAGCGGTCAAACAGATAGCCCGAATCCAGAGGTCCGGGAGACGCCTCCGGATGAAACTGGATCGTAAAAATATTTTTCCCGGTATAGGCAAGCCCCTCATTGGTTCCATCATTGACGTTCTCAAAAGCCGGTACCGCGACTGCCGGATCCATATGCTCCGCGTCCACCACATAGCCATGGTTCTGCGAAGAGATATAGACGCGCCCGGTCGCCAGGTCGCGCACCGGATGATTGCCTCCGCGATGTCCATACTTCATCTTATACGTATCAGCGCCGTTCGCGAGCGCCATCAGCTGATGTCCCAGGCAGATCGCGAAGATCGGGACATCCGACGCATACAGCTTTTTAATCTCCTCTATAATCACAGCGCACTCCTTCGGATCGCCAGGGCCATTGGAGAGCATAATGCCGTCCGGATTCGCCGCAAGCACCTCCTCCGCCTTCGTCAGCGCCGGATAGACCGTCACCTCACAGCCCCGCTGATTCAGGCAGCGCGCAATATTTTTCTTCGTCCCAAGGTCAAGCAGCGCCACCCTTGGACCGTTGCCTTTTAACACATACTTCTCCCGGCAGGTAACTTTTTCAACTACTTTTCCGGTTGTATAAGCGGCGAGTCTGGGAAGGATTTCTTCTAACTGATAATTCTCATTCGTGGTAATGCAACCATTCATGGTGCCTTTCTCACGAAGGATTTTGGTAAGTGCGCGGGTATCGATACCGGCGATTCCTGGAATATCATATTTTAACAGAAAATTCTGAATCGTATCTTCGGAACGGAAATTACTCGGGATGCGGGAAAGCTCCCGGACAATAAATGCGTCAAGCCAGGGCCGTTCGGACTCCATGTCCTCATAACAGATCCCATAATTGCCAATCAGCGGATACGTCATCACCACTGCCTGTCCGGCATAAGACGGATCCGTCAGAACCTCCAGGTAACCAGTCATGGATGTATTAAATACAATCTCACTCACCACCTCCCGTGGCGAACCAATACTGGTACCCGCAAACACCGTGCCATCTTCGAGTATCAGAAACGCTTTCATACGAATGCCGCACTCCTTTCTGCTGTCGAACAATCTGCCTGTACACCGCTACTTGTAGAAGCTGATTGCTCCGTTCCTTTGGAACTCACGCAATCATCACCGTAAATCGCTCAATTTTACCATATCTTTTTTTAGATTTCAACTTGTTTTGAAATGAATTGAAAAATGAAATGCCAAAGGGCAACAATTCTTTCCGGCCGGAATATTATGATGCAAGGGACATAAGTTCAGGACAGGAGGTTTTTACAGATATGAACCACAGCTTTTTTCAAGGAAAGCTCCGGGCCGCACAGACTGGCGATCTGCCAGATACGGGAACTCTGAGGGTAACCGCCCTCTCAGAGCAAAATATCCCGCTTTCAGACGCCGTGGTGGAGCTTTCTTTTACCGGGGATCCGGAAAGTACTATCGAAGAGGTGCGCACAGACCGAAACGGCCAGACAGAGGCGGTGACGCTTGCGGCTCCGCCAGTGGAGTATTCTCTGGAACCGTCGGAGGAGCAGCCTTATGCTGAATATACAATCCGGGTGTCGGCTCCGGGGTTTGAACCAGTCACCGTCAGCGGAGCAGAACTGTTTGGCGGTCAGCTGTCTTTGCAAACGGTCACTCTGCGGCAGTCGATTCCCGGAGAGCAGCCGGATACCATTGTCATTCCGGAACACACTCTTTACGGCTATTATCCGCCCAAAATTGCGGAAGCGGAAGTAAAGCCGGTCAGCGGAAACGGGGAAATTGTACTGGATCAGGTGGTCGTACCGGAATATATTGTCGTACACGACGGAACGCCGCAGGATTCCACGGCGCGCGATTATTATGTACAATACAGGGACTATATCAAAAATGTCGCAAGCAGTGAGATCTATTCTACCTGGCCTTACGCGACGCTGGCAGCAAATATTCTGGCAATCCAGTCGTTTACCCTGAACCGGGTCTACACCGAATGGTACCGCAATAAGCGGTATGATTTTACCATCACATCTGCTTGTGTCAAGATATAACCAAACAAATTATCTATTCCTCAAATACTCGGGCAAATTTCCATGTGATCTTAATTCGATCTGGTGAATATACATCAATACGCTCAATGAAAGCATCCTCTATTTCGGAAGTCAATTTGTCTATATTCTTATATTTCTGAACCAATTCATCCACATTTTTACGTTCTTCATTATTTTTATTCCGTTCTTCATTTGCTCTTTCATTTTTGAGTAAATCCTGATATTCTTTCATCTCTAAATCACATTTTCTTTTCTTATCTAAGTACTCATCGCGTGAAATCAAGCTATCTTTATACTTTTCATACAAATTTGTCTAAATCCAATTTCTTTTCGCATAAAATTTGATTAGATACAGTTAATTCCAAGTCAGTTTGACAAGATTTTTCACATGATGAGAATGATACGAATCTTTGGATATGATTCTTCAGTTCCTGAAGAACCACATTTTCAAGCGTCCCAGCATCCACTCGAAATCCATGACATTGCGCGGTCGGGTCAGCATCTCCATATATACATAAATAATTAACTCCCGTTCTTGATAGAGC
>JAJPXX010000184.1 GCA_021205225.1 Lachnospiraceae bacterium | reverse complement strand
ATTGGGGTGTATCCGGCACCACCTGCGCAGCCGGATAAAGCATTCCATCATATTATGCTTCCATAACTTTCATCTGCTCCATCTCCTTACTCATCAGTCTTGCACGGACTTTCTCTTCCATATTTAATGATATTTGTTGTCAGTAACATGTTTCATCTTTTCTTAGGTTAACACCAAGAGTGTTCCCTGGATACCATACCCTGTAGTTCATCCCGCTTTCTTTGCTGCTGCCATTTCCACATCCACCATCCTTCCCTATAACACAAACTTTGCTCATGCCATCCTATTTCTGGCCGTTCATTATAGCTACGAGGAACTTTTCCCCCCCAACGAATATTTAATCATAACGCCTCCTGAAAGTCAACACTTTAAAGCGATAAAGTTTCTTTCTATTTGTGAGATTCTGAAATTGGGGACACAAAATCCCGGCCAGTATCAGCCGCATACTAGCCAGGCAAAACAGATATCTTCTACCACATCCGGATATTTACCCTGAAGGCCAGGAGAATTGCTATTCTTAATTTTTAAAAATCCTATTGAATAGTTTGCCACCAGATGTTATGTTATGAGTAAAAGAAAGCACCCACTCCAAAGTGGATGCTCCCGAGGTTAGGTTTATGTCCTTACGGACACCACCTCTCTTGTGGACCAGACAGGAGAGGCATTTTTATTTGCGCTTCTTTCTCTTATCGAGGTGAGCAAGGATGATTGCTTATGCTCTATTTTACACGTAAAAAAGCAAAGCAATAGCAGTATAACAAAATTTTCTAAAAAAGGGATGAGACTTCTCTCACCCCTTTCATGATGTCCAGCCGTTTTGAGCATCTTTGAGTGGCTTGGCTGGTTCGATCAGTAATAACTATATGTACAATTTCACAAAAATATGCTTCTTATACAGTCAAATGGTTGGACCAATCTGTTGGAAAATTAATCCTCTTCATTTCTATGACTCCTGAATACTTTTGGAACAATACATTCAAATCGCCTAGAAATTGGTTCCACATTGCATCTGACGGGCGTAAATACTTCATAGCCAGAATTAGTTGATATGCGCCATTATACTTAGTCGGATTTTGCGGCACATCTATTGCAGGAATTTTTAAATATGTATTTATAGCCCGATTATAAATTCTACTATTGTGCGCGCACATATTACGCAAAACAGAAACTGCCTGTGTCCATGATGAAAACATCTGAAGAGATGGCGTTACATCGTTTCCTTTCGTAGATTTATACTTATAATGTGAAAGAAGCAAAGCAGCCGGGCTTCCAACTCCGCTCCTGAGATTTTTAATCGTCATCGACAGATTCCCAAATGACATAACTTCCACGGCAGCCCATACTGGTATCAAACCATCATGGTTGTCAAAATTATGTTTAATAAAAACATCATTTGATCGGCCAATTTCTCCACATAAAACACCATTGTTTTTCCAATAATATCCTTTATCACTAAAATATGCGGGGTCAAATATAGCAAGAGGATCACCATTTATTAAAAGGGCTTCCGCCAACCTTACTCTCAGAGAAACCTCTATTGATGCCGACATTGAAAAGAGCAAATGCGAAAATTCCGTATCAAAATGATATAAACTTAATATATCTGAAAATGACGTTCCACTACGATATTTTTTTGTATTATTATCATATAGATGATGGCAATATCCTCTCAGACGATAGTATCCAATGTTTTCTAATGCTGACCTTGCCTCGTCCATTGAGGTGATTGTCATACCTCCATCAATATAGGTTTGTAACTGCTGGGCTGTATCCAGAACCTGCTTAGGGTAATTACTCATACTTTATCTCCAAATTTAAAGTCCCGCCGGGTTGCGCATAGAAACCCAAAAGGATAACCAGAGGCGTGGCGGGTTCGATTAACACGATTATAAGTGATTCTTCTGAATATGTCAATAGACCACAAAATAAAAGTCTAAGCATCGATAATGCAGGTGAAATGAAAATTTAAATTCCACAACTCGGGGGTACAAGTGGAATTCAGTCTTACTCAAAATTCCACTTGTATTTCCGGCGTTCGCAGCAAAAACCTAGTGGAAATCAGTCTTACACCATATGGCCTACCCAATTCTACTGGGTAAATGATGGCGTAAATGGAATGAAGTTTTTCTTCCTTGTTCACCCAGTAATCCCAGAAAGAGTGAAATCCACCGGAAAATCACAAATTTTGGCGTGGAAATAAACTTTTCACTTCAGCCATCGATAATGCATAATTTACAATACTTATCAAGCCTTCAAGGACTCTATTCTACTCTTTTTCGTGGCTTTTCAAATACTCCATTTGCCCTTGGTATCCGCGGACGATATATCCCCACCGAGATGGATGAGCCAATATACGGATACTCCTGGCGTTCATCTGCTCAATTCGTGAGCCTGTAACGCCAAATTTCTTCCCAATCTCACGATATATCATCCTGTCTTTGTAGCGGTAAAGAAGTGCAAGCCGTTCCCGTTCTTTTAACTGGTGCAGCACCGTCTCAAGTCCCTGCATCTGGTCATCCGATAAGTCTGTATAAATGATCTGTCCCATCTCCATAGCTCTCCGACTGTTTTCTGCCCTCTTCCCAATTACCTCCAGCAATCCAACCGGATATTCTTTTATTTCCGTATTCCTCATAGATTGTAGTCCTCCTGCTGATTTTTCTTCTATATAAATAGGTGCATCATGCAGCGGCAGGATCTGCCCCGCCGCTGCCATTATCTCAGTTCACATCACGAACTGATCCATTTCAGTTTCCTGTTCAGAAAATCCGCCGCTTTGCCCAGTTCCACAGCCTGCACGCCGGGAATCCAATGAGATAAACGATTCCGCAGACGAACTTCCATACAGCAACCGGTATACCGATCAGCCCGCCAATCAGCACACAGGCGGCAACCATACCTGCCGTCCCGCCCATGTCCAAATTCCCTGGAATAACCAGAAACATATGTGGGATGCCTGCAAAGACTCCAAAAAGCATGGCAAAGCGAAGCCAGATAATCTGTCCGTCTACCATATAGAAGCAGCTCCCAAGCCACCCGACCAACACAAATGCCATCACTGGCAACACACCTTTACTGATGAAATTCTTCGTTGTCATATCTCTCCCGTCCTCTTCTTATAAAAACAATATCCCATTCCTGATTTTAAACTTCTTCCCCTGTTTCCTGTCCCAGATATTCCGCTACTTTCCGAATCAAGTCGTCAAAGAGAAACACGATCTCAACTTTCTTTGTGCTGTATATATACACTGTATCAACAAACGCTTCCGCGATCTCCCTCGTCATTTTATCGAAATGCAGTGTACCATCAGCACGGGCCTGTACTTCTTTAATCTCCCTAATCATCTCATCCTCTGTTTTAATAAGAGCATTCATCTGATCATATTGTTCCTGCAGACTCTGAATCTGTCCTGTGACGGCTGTTTTTTCCGATTGATATTCTTCGAGGGTTATCATCTCTTCCGCAAATCTTTCATACAGCCGGATTCTGCTTGCCTGCAGCATTTCGATCTGTTTCTTTATTTTCCCTGCCTCTTGAGCAAACCCCGGTGTAATCCGGGATTTTTCCCCCTTCAACTGGTCGGCAAATCCATTTAAAATCTGCATCTGCTGATTTAATGAATAGCAGATAACAGACTCTATCCATCTTACCCCATATTTTTCCCGGCTGCATTCCGATTTCTTTCCACTGGCCACTGCATGCTGGCAGCTCACTACCGGATTCACGCAATGATTATAGTCCATAACACGACGGCAGTTACCACAGCGGATTTTCCCTTTGAGTGAAAAACCTCTGTCCTGCCGTGCCTTCTGAGTGGATACCCGGCGCATTACAGCCTGTGCTTCGTAAAAATCGTCATGGGTCACAATCGCTTCATGTACTCCCTCGACGATTACACGTTCATTTTCCCTGGTTCTTCTTTTGACCTTGCTTCCAACGCTCACTTTCCTCGACTTTCCCTGAACCAGTGCACCCGTATATGTGTAATTTCTTAAAACTCTCCAGACCATCGCTGTATCCCACAACCATTCCGCATCCGGCACTTTCTGTTTCCAGCACGGTGTTTCTTTCCGAAGCAGCCGGTACTGTCCAGGGGTCGGAATCTTTTCTTCATTCAGGTAATCAACAATCTGGTGGCTATTCCATCCTGCAAGAGCTTTATCAAATATCAGCCTGACATACCCCGCCGATATCGGGTCAACAAGCCATTTTCCTTTTTCCCCTGCAGCCTTTTGATAACCGAACGGAGGCTTTGCGGAAGTTGATACCCCTTGCTTCCACTTTGTCTGGAAGGAGCTGGTAATCTTCTTTGAAATGTCGCGGCTGTAGAGCGCATTTACCAGATTCGTAATGCTCATCTCCAGGCCAATGGTTTTTCCGACATAATCATCACTGTCATAATTGGAATTTACCGCGATAAAGCGGATTCCAAGTGCCGGGAAGACCTGCTCCAGATAATCACCTGTGCCAATATAATCCCGTCCAAGTCTCGAAAGGTCTTTTACCAGGATCGTATCAATTATTCCGTTTTTCGCATCTTCCACCATGCGGATAAAGGAAGGACGTTCAAAATTGGTGCCGGTATATCCGTCATCAATATATTCCTCTGCTTCCTTTGGAAAATCTTCCTGGCATCTGACATAATTTTCTAAAAGCATCCTCTGGTTTTCAATGCTGTTACTTTCATCTTTGCCGCCTTCGCCAAGATCGCCGTCCGCCCTCGATAGCCTTAGATAAAACGCCAGCTTCACTGCTATTCATCCCCTTCCATATGTTCTGATAATTCTTCCAACACATCAGCAAACGTAAACTGGATTTCGATTGCACCTGTGCTGCTGACAAGAATCTGCTCAACAAATTCCTCTGCCATTCTTTCATCCAGCCCGTCCTGCCTAAGATATTCCTCTAAATGCTCTGCAAGCTCCAGGCTCTTGTTAATTCTCGCTTCTGTTTCACGCTTCTTTGATTCTGCATCAGCAACCTTACACTTGAGTGCCCGTTCCCCGGTGATATAATGTTCCTTCAGCATCTGGTATTCATCCCAGTCAATAATGCCATCTTTCATATTCTCATATAGGCTTTCCCTTGCTTCTGCCATACGCGACAATTCCCTTTTAAGGTCAGAGAGATTCCTGCGTAACTTTTTAAGTTTTCCGTTATCAGGTAACCCGCCCCGCATTCTCCCAGACAGTTCTTTCCTGTCACACAGAAGTACTGCCAGGTTCCGGATCTGATCCATCACTACGATCTTTAGATGATCCTCATGCACTCTCTGGCCGCACTGTTTTGAACCACTTTTTCCTTTGCATATGTAGAAAGCACCATCGAATCCATCGTCAAACCCGTTCCTCGAATATCGCGAGTACTGCATAATGCCCCCGCATTCCATGCACTTCACTTTTTTATGGAAATAATCACGGAACTCCTCCCGTTGTTCTATCCGTGCATTTCTATCCTGCTTCACTTTCCTGCCAGACATCTCCATCAGCTCTTGGGCTTTTTCAAAATCTGCCCTGCTGACAAGTGCCTTATGGGTATTCTCATGGATTATCCACTCTTCCGGAGCCGTCTTGTGTTCGCCAATATTTTTGTACATCATCTTCCGCCTTTTCCCATACACAGTATCCCCTGCATATGTCCTGTTCTGGAGGATAGTCCTTATCCTGTCATCTCTCCATTGGTCTGATTCTGGCACCGGCCTGCCTTCTTTTTCCGCTTTCAAGGCAAATGGTGTAGGCACCTGCAGCATGGAAAGCCTTTTCGCAATCTCCCCAGTTGTATAACCGGCAAGGAACCACCGAAAAATGATCCGGACACAGGGGGCAGAGACAGGATCAGCCACAAGTACATTGTTTTCTTTATCTGCCAGATAGCCATATGTTTCCTTTGATATTCGTTTATTCCCGATTTTGCTCGCCGTTTCAAAATAAGCCGCATTTTTCTTTGATATGTCCTTCGCATAAAGCTCGTTTACAATATTCCTTATCGGGACTACAATACTGTTCCTGTCGCTTTCCCTACTGCTGTCATAACCGTCATTGACTGACAAAAACCTCACATTCATATGTGGTAAAAATGTTTCCAGATAATACCCCGTCTCCAGAAAATTCCTGCCAAATCTGGAAAAATCCTTTACCACAATACAGTGAATCTTCCCTGACTTCACATCATCCATAAGGCGGATAAAACCCGGACGGTCAAAATTTGTTCCGCTGTACCCATTGTCCACATACACATCCAGCAATTCCAGTTCCGGATGCTGCCCGATGAACTGCCGGAGCATTTCTACCTGCGTTTCAATGCTGTCATCATCTTCTTTTTCTGCAGAAAGCCGCGCGTATGCGGCGGTTCCAACCCGTCCTGCCTCCTGCCCTGGCTTTGGGACAATAGCAGGTTCAAACTCCACTTCTTCTATTTTCTTTCGTCTGCTTTTTCTTGCCATATATCCTCCCCGAACCATTCCTGCGGAAGTAATTGATACCATTCCTGCTCTTTAAAAATAACTGTCACGGATTCAAACCTGCCACACACAATCCGGTCGATGCAGGCAGTAACGGTTTTCCTCGTGATTCCGTCGTTTAAATCTATGGAGGAAAATTTTTTAATCCACAGATTCTTCCTGCTGAATGCTTTCCTGATGGTCGTAATCTGTCCTTCCAGTTCCTTTAATTCACAGTCCAGGACATATAACTCTTTTTCTGATTCTGCATCCACTGTTTCACATAATTCAAGTGTCATCATCTTCTGAAATACTGCCTGTGCTTTTTCAATAAACAGTCTGCATCGTTTTTCCATCTCCATCCGCGCCTCATCCGATTCGATCAGTACACCTGCGCGCCTGGCTTTCGCACATTCCTTTTCCATCTGCAACAACACCTGCCCCTCCACCTCTTCATATGCAATCCATAATTTCCCATAATCTGTTTTTGGCACAGGGGACTTCATTTTAAGAATCTGCTTTCCGGTACATGGGCGCGTATGCAGGTAAAGATATAATCCCGTATCACGGTCAACCACCTTTTTTGCGAATACCATCTGCCCGGCAGATGCTCTCTTTCTGATTTTTCTTCTCGGTTTATTATCACCATTCACCGCTTCATATAATTTTCTATCAATGATTGACGGGCAATGGACAATTACTTTCTCCCCGCCAATCGAACGCTCCCACTCACCAGTATAAATCCTGTTGCACAAAATTCTTGCAATTTCTGAAGCATTCCATCGGTTATCTTCATAGCTGTGCTGAAATTCCCTCCCCCACAGACTTTTCATATACACGTGATAGGGTTCAACCCCCTTGGAATCCAGAATCTCCGCAATCTCTCTCGCATTATAGTTCTCCGTCGCCAGTTTAAAAATCTCCCTGACTACCCCTGCCACTTTTTCATCCACCACAAGTTCCATAGTCCCATCATCAAACAGATATCCATACTTTTGGAATTTCCGCCTCTCCGCCATTTGCAAGGATGAAACAGCGATACGTCCCCTGCTGTATTCTGTGGCCTTATTACGAAGATATTCCGCTGCATCCTTCTCATCCATTTCAAAAGAGACAATATTGTCTTCTACAACCGCGAAATGGATTCCTGCCGGAAGGAACACCAGTGAAAACAAATCCGAAGCCAGCGTTGTCTTTTTCCCGCACAGATATAAGGAATCAATTACCACGCAATCAAATTTTCTGGCCATCCCATCCTTCTTCATCTCTAAAAACGCTGTTTCTTCATCTGCATCCCTTTTCCGGTCAGAATATTTTTTCTCAATCTTCCATCCATGGATTTTTGCAAAATCCTGTATCCGCTGATTCTGCGCCATGATGCTTTCCGGTTTTGTCCCGGATATAGACGGTCTGTTGGAAGCCGCCCTTGTATAACTGACACATCTCATTGCCGTACCAGCCTCCCATTTATCCCACCGCGTTTTCCGATTTTCTGCCTGATTCTGGAATTTCATCTGCGGCGCACTCAAGCAGTTCCATCATCTCATCTTCATAGCGGAATTCTATTTTTATAGAATCTTTTCCATACACTGTAATTCCCCGGACCAAAGTAGCCAGAACCCCGCGGTCCAGAGTTTCGATATTCTGAAAGGACTTAAACTCCTCAATCCATGGCCGTGTCCGTCGCTTGTCTGAAAGGATACGTTTCCGTTTCGCTTCCACTTCGGCTATGGACTGCCGTGCTTCCTCGACCTTCTTATTAAACCTCTGGCTGATCTGCGCATATTCTTCCATGCTGACTACATGTTCCAGCATATCCTGGTAAAGCTTCCCTTTCAGTCCGAGATAACGTTCCTCTTCCTTATGTAATTCTGCCAGCTGACTGTCCAGCGTTTTGATACCAATCCTCTTTTCTGGAAGTTCCCCAATCGCAGAGAGGATGTTTTCTGCTTTAGCAAGCAGCTCCACCTGGTTTCGGACTGCCTCAAGTACAGTTGTTTTCAGTTTTTCCTCACTGATGATATGGGAAGTGCAGCCTTCACCCCGTTTATAGGTAGAGCAATGGTAGTAAAAATACTTTTTCCCGTTTTTCTTCGTCGAGCGTCTTACCATGTTTTGGCCGCAGTCCCCACAGCGGAGCATCCCGGAAAACAGGTTCACGGATTCTTCCTCTGGTGCTGTCCGTGTATCACGCGCCAGTAATTCCTGAACACAATCAAACGTCTCCTGCGGAATGATACTTTCATGCATGTCCGGAACCCGTATCCAGTCTTCCTCTCTGATCTTCTGCATCTTGTGAACCTTGTAATTAACCTTACGGTATTTTCCCTGCACTACCATCCCGGTATAGACCTCATTCCGTAAAATCCGGGTGACGGTCGCTGCACACCACACCGGATTCTCTCCGACGCGAAACCCATTGTTATAGTTCAGCCCGCAGCTCTGTTTATATTCCGTCGGGGGCAAAACTCCCATCTGGTTCAAACGGTCAGCGATACGCTGCTGGCTTGTTCCTTCTTTTTTCATCTGGAAAATGGAGCGGACAATCCCTGCAGCATACTCATCTACCACCAGATGGTTTTTATTCTTCTCATCCTTCCGGTATCCGTATGCCGTGAAGCTGCCGATGAACAGGCCGTTCTTCCGTTTGGTGTCAAGCTGACTGCGAATCTTAATGGAAATGTCGCGGCAGTAAGCGTCATTGATCAGGTTCTTAAAAGGAACAATGATCTGGTCAGCATCGTCTGAATCCGACGCGCTGTCATAATGGTCTGTAACAGAAATCAGACGGATACCGAGCAAAGGAAAAACCTGATTCATATACTTTCCTGTCTCGATATAATTTCGACCGAGGCGTGAAAAATCTCCTTGTGTCAAGGAAAAACCAACAAAAAAGAAAATCCAGAGAGCTGAAGGAGGACACAGCCCTCTGGATTTTCTCAGTCAGTAAGCGCTCTGATAATTACAGTCTATTCACGCCGACGGGCGCGCAGTCTCTGTTTCAAAAGCATCTTCAAAATCTTCAATCAATTTCTGAAAGCCCTCATAGCCGTTGTGAAGGATATTCTCAATCCGGCTCTGGCTTGTCAGTTCCACATGGCCGATCAGAACGCCGAGCAGCCGGAGCGTATTTTTCAGAGCAGCCTCATAGTGGTACTGATACTCAGCTCTGTATACTCGCTCTGTCTCTCCATTCACCAGATCAATGCGCTGACTCGCATCAGCCATCATACTCAGTGACAACAGGATACTGCAAACGCGATCCTGCAAGTCAGCTGACTCGGTATCCTCAAAAAGAAGATTTATCATCGTTCCTCCGTTTCTGCCGCAAGAGGCGGCTCACTCAAACTACCGTGGACACATTGCCCCGCCAGAAAAGGGATGCTTTGCGTGATTGGCAATATAATCCGGAGCATAGGGTTCCTTCCTGGGAGCATTCATCCGTTCCTGCTCCTGACGTTCTTTCATCCTTCTGCGCGTCATCAGCTTCCATTGGCGCTGCTCGTATTTCTCCTGACGCTGCACCCGTTTCTGCTCTGCGAGAATGCGGTTATGCGTGTCATAGATTGCAGAAATGGCCTGATATGGATTATCAAGATACTTTCCGCAGACAATCTCCAACGCGTTTACAGGGACAGGCGTGAATACCATCGTGCGCGCCCAATAACGCTTTCCGTTGATACGGACGCCTTTTGTGTCCTTCCTCCGT
>JAJPXX010000145.1 GCA_021205225.1 Lachnospiraceae bacterium | reverse complement strand
GTTATTCTAAGAGGTGTCTATGAGAGAAAAATATGAAACATTATCTCTGGCTATTTTGAAAGATCTTGCGAAAACCAGAGGAATGAAAGGTATCTCAACCCTGAGAAAGGCCCAGCTGATTGACGCGATGGTGGCTCAGGATGAGAAGGAAGGAATCGTGTCCGGGGCGGAAAATACCGGGTATAATCAGGAAGAAAAATTTCCGATTGATGAAAAGAACACAGCGGCAGAACCGGAAGTGTCTGAACCGGAATGGGTGGATGTATTTGCCGAACCAGACGCGAGTGAACCATATCCTGCGGAGTCGGGAGAGCTGTTTTCAGCCGGAACAGAATCGGAAAAATTGTTTTCTGCAGCCTCCGGAACGGAAGAATCATTTTCAATGGCTCCGGAAGTGAATGAAGCAGCTTTCGCGGCTTCTGGAATGGAAGAACAGCAGGCATCCGCTGCATCAGGAGGGACAGAAGCATTGCCTGAGCGAAATGCTGCGGAAGCGGAGACAAATTCCGCCGGATCAGGAGAAAGCACAGTACAGGAAAGCTCACAGGGAAAGAGATCTTACCGGAACGAGACAGTAAGGAACCGCACCGAGTCCGGGCGTTCAGAGGAGAGAACCTATAGAAATACGCGGACTGCCGGGCAGACGGATGACCAGGGACGGAGCTTTCAGCGCCGCAGACATGTTACGGAAAATGAGACCAGGTCTTCCTATGACCGTGGAAATGGGGAGCGCCGCATATATGACCGTACCAGACCGCGGGCAGACCAGAACAATTCTTATGACAGTCGCCGGAGCTACGGCAATCAGAATAATTCTTATGAAAACCGTCGGAGCTATAACAGTCAAAATAATTCTTCTGACAACCGCTGGAACTACGGCGAGCAGGACAATCCATCCGACAATCGCAGGACTTACGCGGATGCCGGCAGTTCGTATGACAGCCGGAAAAATAACGGAGAACGAATGAATTCCTATGCTGATCAGGAGGAACTGGCAGATAACCGGAGGAATTATCTGAATCAGAATACCGTTTCAGAAACGCGCAGCGGATACGAGAACCCGAACCATGTGCCGGAGGCTCAGCCGACTGCAGAACAGCGGTTCACAGACGCAGATCGTCCTCCGGCGGAGCTTTCTCAGCTCGACAGCGGCCAGTCTGTGAGCGGAATACTGGAGGTCATGCCGGACGGCTATGGTTTTATCCGCAGCGACAACTATCTTCCCGGCGAAAATGACGTGTATGTTTCTCCATCCCAGATCCGCCGCTTTAACTTAAAGACGGGAGATATCATTTCCGGGAACACAAGAATCAAATCCCAGCAGGAGAAATTCAGCGCCCTGCTGTACCTGAAAAAGATCAATGGTCTGATACCCTCGGAGGCGATGAAGCGCTATAATTTCGAAGACATGACGCCTGTTTTTCCGAACGAACGGCTGCGCATGGAACGGGATTCGAGAGGGATCGCCATGCGGATTGTGGATCTGTTTTCCCCGATTGGCAAGGGACAGCGCGGAATGATTGTTTCCCCCCCAAAAGCCGGAAAAACGACTCTTTTGAAGGACGTTGCCAGATCGATCCTCAAAAACAATCCGGAAATGCGCCTGCTGATTCTTCTGATCGATGAGCGGCCGGAGGAAGTCACAGATATCAAAGAAGCGATCTGCGGAGAGAATGTAGAGGTGATCTATTCCACCTTTGATGAGACGCCGGAACACCATAAGCGTGTCTCCGAGATGGTAATTGAGCGCGCGAAACGTCTCGTAGAGCAGAAACAGGATGTCATAATACTGCTTGACAGCATCACACGCCTGGCGAGAGCCTACAACCTGACGGTGCCGCCGAGCGGGCGTACACTGTCCGGCGGTCTTGACCCTGCGGCGCTGCATATGCCGAAGCGTTTCTTTGGCGCGGCGCGGAATATGCGCGAGGGCGGCAGTCTGACGATCCTGGCGACCGCGCTGGTCGATACGGGCAGCAAGATGGACGATGTGGTCTACGAGGAATTCAAGGGAACCGGCAATATGGAGCTTGTTCTTGACCGGAAGCTCTCAGAAAGACGTGTTTTCCCGGCAATTGATATTCCGAAATCCGGCACGCGCCGCGAAGACCTGCTGCTTGACCGGGAGGAGCAGGAGGCAATCTACTATATGCGCCGCGCTCTCAATGGGATGAAATCGGATGATGCAGTCGAGAGTATTCTGAATATGCTTATGCATACGCGGGACAACCGTGATTTCGTGACGCGGGTGCGGAGGCAGAAAGGTGTGTAAGCCTTTGGAAAAACTGCGGTTTTCGACAGAAAAAATCCTTGCTTTTACAATCGAACTATGCTATTCTCTGTTTGTTGTGTGAATGGGTTATGAGCGTATGCGGGAAGCCGATGCGCTAAACTGCAGGGACTTGCAGGGATAGTCCGGGGATACTTGCCGTGGTAACAATTGAGCGGCATTGACCGGGAATTGGTTTTCAGAGGATGAAAATCAGCAGTTCACAAAATAGAGAAGAAGAGGTGAATAAAATGAAAGAAGCGATTCAGCCGAAGTATTATCAGGCAGAGGTGACTTGCAACTGTGGGAACACATTCGTGACAGGTTCTACGAAGCAGAGCATCCATGTGGAGATTTGTTCGAAGTGCCATCCGTTCTATTCCGGACAGCAGAAAGCGACTGCCGCACGCGGACGTATTGAGCGGTTCAATAAAAAGTATGGTCTTCAGTAGAATTGAGGATAGAAACGCGTGGGTTGAGGTTCTTGTAATCTCAACCTGTTTTCTTATATAGGAAAGGACTTTTATATGAAACCATCTGGAATAGGGGGCCAGGCGGTCATCGAGGGCGTCATGATGCGCAATGGCGGCCATTACGCGGTGGCGGTCCGGACGCAGGACGGGAAGATTGTGGTTGACAAGCAGGAATGCTCCAGCCAGAAGCTTCAGAAGAAGAAGTTTGTAAAGCTGCCGATTATCCGCGGCGTCGTGAACTTTTTTGATTCGCTGGTCCTTGGTATGAAGACGCTGATGTTTTCTGCGACTTTTTTCGCGGAGGAGACAGAGGAAGAGCATGCCGAGTGGGAGGCGAAGGAGCGCAGGAAAGCAATTGAAAAGTCAGAAAAGCTGCGCGCGAAGGGGAAGATGGGCGCGGCGCAGAAGGTGATTGAGAAATGCGAGAAGCGGATCCAGCGGGAAGCTGAGGCTGGCGAGGATTCCGGCGATAATGACTGGATTATGACAGTGACGGTGATCTTCTCACTGGCATTTTCAATTGGGCTTTTTATGCTGCTTCCATATTTTCTCTCAAGGCTGCTGCGCGGCTGGATTCAGTCGGAGATGGCGCTTCTGATGATCGAGAGTGCGGTGAAGCTGCTGATTTTCTTTGCGTATCTTGTATTGATTGCGCAGATGAAGGACATTCAGCGCACATTTATGTATCACGGAGCGGAACATAAGTGTATTAATTGCATTGAGAACGGCCTGGAGCTGACGGTGGAAAATGTGCGGAAATGCTCTCGTGAGCACAAACGCTGCGGTACGAGCTTTCTGTTTATCGTAATGTTTATCAGCATTGTGTTTATTATGCTGTTCAGCATTCCGCTGTTTACAGTGTTTCATGTGAGCAGAGGCCCGTGGCGGCTGATATTGCGAATTGCGCTTTTACCGCTGATTGCGGGTGTGTCGTATGAATTTATCCAGCTGGCGGGCCGCACAGACAATAAGGTAATCAATCTCCTGAGCCGACCGGGCATGATGATGCAGCATATGACGACCAAGGAACCGGACGATTCCATGATTGAGGTCGGGATTGCATCGGTTGAGGCAGTCTTTAACTGGAAAAAGTTCGAAAACGAGCAGTTTGGCACCCATTATGAGTGGGAAGAAAATCCGGCGGAGACTGCTGCGGAAGAAAGCGGGGAAGAAGGAGCAGGCAAGCCTGCGGATGAAAAAGCGGGACAGACAGCTGGAGTACATGCATGAGCGAAGAGATGGGATTTGAACGACACTGCGGGGAAGGCCGGTTTAGATTGTCTGACGGGATTTCTCTGAAAAAGGCCTGTGCCGCTGCGGAATGCTATCTTGCCTCCCGCCAGATTGAGGATGCCGCGGTGGACGCCTGGTATCTTCTGGAATATGTGACCGGGATCAGCCGGGCGATGTATCTGGCTGATCGGGATAGAAAATTGAGTGAAGAACAGCGGGATGCGTATGCTGCGCTGGTAAATAAGCGCGGCGCACACATCCCGCTTCAGCATCTGACCGGGGAGCAGGAATTTATGGGGCTTCCCTTTCTTGTCAGTGAAGCTGTCCTGATTCCGCGGCAGGATACGGAGACGCTGGCAGAGCTGGCGCTGGGAAAAATAAAAGCGAGGCTGTATTCTGGCGCGGCGCCGGAAAAGGCAAAAGTGGGACTGCACTCCGGCGCGGTGCGGAAAAAGACGGATGTGTACCGAGTGCTTGATCTGTGTACCGGGTCGGGCTGTATCGCGGTAAGCATAGCGAAGCTCGCAGATATGGAGCCTGAAAAGGGAAGCAGACTGGAAATCTATGCCTCGGATCTTTCCGAGGAAGCATTGGCCGTGGCGCGGGAGAATGCGCGGCGGCTGGGCGCGGATGTGCGGTTTTTCCAGAGCAATCTGTTTGCGCAGATTCCGGTGCCAGCGGACGGTTCTGAAAAACCGATGTCTGCGGATCATTTTGAAACCATGATGCCCGCAGATAGTCGAAGCGGCTATGACCTGATTGTCTCGAACCCGCCGTATATCCGCACGCAGGTCATTGAGGAGCTTTCGGAAGAAGTGCGTTTGCACGAGCCGAGGCTGGCGCTTGACGGCGGGAAGGACGGACTGGAATTTTACCGGAGAATTATTTCTGAGAGCAGAGAATACCTGCGCCTGGGGGGATGGCTGCTGCTGGAGATTGGATATGACCAGGGGGCGGACGTGGCCGGCCTGATGCGGCAGAATGGATTCTCAGATGTGCGGGTCTCAAAGGATCTGGCAGGGAATGACCGGGTAGTGGAGGGAGTTTATTATGTTTGATAAATTAGAAGATTTGCAGCTGCGGCTGGAGGAGATTCTGAATATGCTGAACGATCCGTCCGTGGTGGCAGATCCTGCGCGCTTTCAGAAGCTGATGAAGGAACAGGCCAGTCTGCAGCCGATCGTGGATGCGTATCGGGAATACAAAAAGAACAGGGACACCATCGAGGAGTCTCTGGCGATGCTGGAGGAGGAATCCGATGAGGAGATGCGCGAGATGCTCAAGGAAGAACTTTCCGACGCGCGGGAGCAGGTCGCGGCACTGGAGAAGAGGCTGAAAATTCTGCTGCTGCCGAAGGATCCGAACGATGAGAAAAACGTTATTATAGAGATCCGCGCAGGTGCGGGCGGGGATGAAGCGGCGCTGTTTGCCGCGGAAATTTACCGTATGTATGTGCATTATGCGGAAAGCCGCCGCTGGAAGGTGGAGACTATGGACGTGGAGGAAATCGGGATCGGCGGCATGAAGTATGTGAGCTTTATGGTGACCGGCCAGGGCGCTTATTCTATGCTGAAGTACGAGTCCGGTGTTCACCGCGTACAGCGTGTACCGGAGACAGAATCCGGCGGGCGAATCCATACCTCGACGATTACGGTGGCGATTATGCCGGAGGCAGAGGAGGTCGACGTACAGCTTGATTTGAATGACTGCAAATTTGATGTGTTCCGCGCGTCCGGAAATGGCGGCCAGTGTGTTAACACGACGGACTCGGCGGTTCGGCTGACGCACATTCCGACCGGTATCGTCATTTCCTGCCAGGATGAGAAATCACAGCTGAAAAATAAAGACAAGGCGCTGAAGGTGCTGCGGGCAAAGCTGTATGACCTGGAGCGGCAGAAGGCGCATGATGCGGAGGCGGAGGCGCGCCGTATTCAGGTAGGCTCGGGCGACCGTTCAGAGAAAATCCGCACCTATAATTTCCCGCAGGGGCGGGTGACGGATCACCGGATTAACCTGACACTTTACAAGCTGGACAAGATTCTGGATGGAGATATTCAGGAGATCATTGATAACTGTATTGCGGCGGATCAGACGGCGAAGCTGAGCCGTCTGGAGAGTATGTGAGGAGAGGAAAGAGCGACATGAATCAGGCGATTATGACTTTAAATGAAGGCTGGCGGTTTCATTACGGAGATGTTTCCGAGGCATGGTATAAGGGCTATGACGATCAGGACTGGGAGAACGTGGTTCTGCCGCATGACTGGTCGGTGCATATGCCGTTTCAAAAGGAATATTCCAGCGGTACCGGTTATCTGGCCGGAGGGATTGGCTGGTATCGGCTGCGTTTTTCTCTGCCGGAGGAGTACCGGGGAAAACGCATTCGCATCGTGTTTGACGGTATTTATAAAAACAGCCGGATCTGGTGCAACAGCTATCATCTTGGAAAGCGGCCGTATGGCTACAGCGAGATCAGCTACGATATCACAGACTTTGTGAATTTCGGAGAGATGGATAATGAAATCAGTGTGCAGGTGACACACACGGATCTGGCAGATTCCCGCTGGTTTACCGGTTCGGGAATTTACCGCAGGGTCTGGCTGATTGCGGAAGAACCGCTGCATCCGGTGCTGCACGGGACACAGTTCCGGACGACGGCTGTGTGCGGGAATGGGACGGATGAAAGCGCGGGCATTCACATCCGCGCAGAGTTTGCGAACGATTCGGAATGCGGCGCGCAGCTGCTGGCACGTTTCCGTCTGCTTGACGCAGATTGGCAGGAAGCAGCTGCCTGGGAATCCAGGCTGTCCCTTGCCGCGGGAGAAACCGGTGAAATACAGCTGGACGGTGTGGTGAAAAATCCACGGCTCTGGTCGGTGGATTCGCCTTACCTGTATACACTGGTAACAGAGCTGGCGGAGATTTCCGGGAACGCCGATGATCCGGAACCGGCCTTCTGGACCGCACAGACGCAGAGAGTTGGCATTCGCACAGCTGTGTTTGACCCGGACGAAGGCTTTTTCCTGAATGGAGAAAATCTGAAGCTGAAGGGCGTATGCGTACACCATGATGGCGGCTGCCTGGGCGCGGCGATGACCCGCGAGGTCTGGCTTCGCCGCCTGCTGAAGCTGAAGGATGCGGGCTGCAACGCGATCCGCACCAGTCATAATCCGCATATGCCGGAGCTTTATGACCTCTGCGATGAGCTGGGCTTTCTGATGATGGACGAGGCGTTTGATGAGTGGGAGAATCCCAAAAACAAATGGTCGACCGGGCATAATGTTTATCCGCCGAAGCATCAGGGCTATGCGGAGGATTTTCCGCAGTGGTATGAGGCGGACCTGACGACGATGATTCGCCGGGACTGGAATCATCCGTCCATCGTTCTCTGGAGCGTCGGCAATGAGATCGACTATCCGAATGACCCTTACTGCCACCCGGATTTTCAGGCTATGGTGGGAAACAATGACGCGGACAAGCCAGCGGCGGAGATGATGTATAATCCGGACAAACCGGACGCCCGGCGGCTTGCCGTGATTGCCGCGCGGCTGGCGAATATCACCCGCAATCTGGACAGCTCCCGCCCAGTGACGCTGGCGGCAGCCTTTCCGGAGCTTTCCTCCCGGATTGGCTTCCTCGACGAGCTGGATGTGGTGGGTTATAATTACAAAGAGCATCTTTATGAGCAGGATCACGCGCGTTTTCCGCAAAAACCGTTTTTGGGAAGTGAGAACAGCCACAGCTATCAGGCATGGAGGGCTGTGACGGATCATCCTTATATCAGCGGACAGTTTCTGTGGACTGGAATCGATTATCTCGGCGAAGCGCATGGCTGGCCGATTCACGGCTCCGGTGCGGGGCTGCTTGATCTGGCCGGGAATGAAAAGCCCGCCTTTTACCGCCGCAAAGCTTTCTGGAGCGAGAAGCCGTACCTTTCTCTGCTGACTGCTCCCGTGTGGGATGGCGGGACTGGCGCAGCTGACGAAAAACGTGATCCCGAATGGAAAGACTTCCGGCTTTCCTGGAATTACGAGCCGGGGACGCAGGTCGAGATCTTTTGCTTTGCAAATGTGAAAAATCCGGAGCTTTTTCTGAATGAAACGTCTCTGGGAGCAGGAGCGTGGAGTGAGGAATATGGCCGCTATGAATGGAAGGTAACATTCGAGCCGGGGGTTCTGAGGGCGGTTTCATATAATAATGGAGAGGAAGAAGCTTCCTGCTGCCTGGAGACGAGCGGTCCGGCGGCAAGAATGGATGTGAAGCTGTGGGAGCCTGCAGAAATGTGCCGGAAGATGGCATCCTCGGATAATTCCGCACGGGAGAAGGAAACCATGGCTGTGCCGGAAATGCCTGCGTCTGCATCAGAGAATTCCGCGCAGATTGCGCAGATCGAAGTGGCTCTTCTTGACGGACAGGATCGTCTGGCGGCGGATGAAGACCGGATCATACGCGCAGAAGTGGAAAATGGCGTACTTCTGGGTCTGGAAAACGGAGATCTGGCGGATCTGACTTCCTATACGGAAAACTGGAGAAAGACACGCAATGGCCGCCTGGTTCTTTATGCCCGTCCGAACAGGAATGCCGGGGCGCCGATGTGTGTCCGTGTAAGCTGTGAAGAGCTGGGACAGACAAAAGAAGTGAACTGGTAATTATACAGGATGAGGACGAAAATGAATCATTATATGAAAGCAAATTATCACACGCATACCATCCGCTGCAAGCACGCGGAAGGCTCCGAACGCGACTATATTGAAGCTGCCATTTCCATGGGGATGGAAGTCCTGGGCTTTGCGGACCACATCCCCTGTCCGTTTCCGGACGGCTATGTATCGACGATCCGCATGGATATGGAGCAGGCAGATGAATATGTGAACACAATCCGCTCCCTGGCGCGCGAGTATGAAGGGAAAATCCGCCTGTTCGCAGGTTTTGAAGCAGAGTACACGCCGGAATTCTTTGATGAGCAGATGGAAATGCTGCACCGTGTAAAAGGCGACTACCTGATTATGGGACAGCATTTTCTGGGACGTGAGCCATACGGAGCCTATACCGGCGCACCTGCGGAAAATGATGTTTTTCTGAAAGAGTATGTCGATACCGTTATTGCCGGGATGGAGACGGGAGCGTTTCTCTACCTTGCTCACCCGGACCTGATCAATTACGAAGGGGCGGATGCGGTATACGAGCGGGAGATGACCCGTCTCTGCGAGGCACTGTACGATCTTCGCATTCCATTGGAAATTAACCTTCAGGGACTTTTGCAGCATCGGCATTATCCCGCGGAACGCTTCTGGCAGATCGCGGGCCGGATTGGGAACCGGGTCGTGCTGGGCGTTGACGCGCACAATCCGTCGCAGATTTGCGAACTGGGAGTGTATGACGAGGCTATGAGGATGGCGGGAAAATATGGGCTGAAGGTGGAAGAAACGCTGGAACTGCCGTAATAAACGCCAGCGGAAATAGATAGAGAAAGCTGCTCTGGGAATTAGAAGGGAAGAGAATTACATGGCAGATGAAATCATTCGCCGGGCGCGTCTTTCTGACGCAGAGCGCATCCTGGAGATATATGCATACTATGTGACGAATACAGCGATATCTTTCGAATATGATGTACCGGAACTGGCAGATTTTCAGAAACGCATGAAGGCTGTGATGGAAAAATATCCCTACCTTGTCATAGAAAAGGACGGTATCATACAGGGATATGCGTATGCAGCTCCTTTCCATGAGCGTGCTGCGTATAGCAGATGCAGTGAGCTGTCCATATATCTGGCTCCTGAGTCAGGAAAATGCGGTTATGGCAGGAAGCTCTACGATGAACTGGAGAAGCGGCTCCGGGAAATGGGGATCCTCAATCTGTATGCCTGTATTGCGTACACGCAGATAGAGGACGAATACCTGGATAATAACAGCGCCCGGTTCCATGAACATATGGGGTTTGAACAGGTCGGCTATTTCCACAAATGCGGCTATAAGTTTGACCGCTGGTACGACATGGTGTGGATGGAAAAGATGACAGGCGAGCATATATCGTCCGGTGATGATGATCATGATGGCAGGCGAACATAGTTCGTTTGGTGTTGATGACAGGCGGCTCAGAAGAGAAACGGGCAGGACCCGGAGGGAGACTTATGCAGATTCGACTGGATAAATTTCTGGCGGATGCCGGGGTTGGGACGAGGAGTGAGGTAAAGAACCTCATAAAAAGGAAAACCGTCACTATTAACGGCATCTGTGCCGCAAAACCGGAGATAAAGATTACTCCGGATGCGGATGAGGTTGCCGTAAATGGAACCACTGTGGCGGCGCGCGGTTTCGTAACCTATATGCTGCATAAGCCGGCCGGCTATGTCTGTGCGGTAAAGGACGACCGCTTTCCGACGGTGATGGAGCTTGTGCCGCAAAACAGGGATCTGTTTCCGGTGGGCAGGCTGGACAAGGACACGGAAGGATTGCTTCTGATTACCAATGACGGCGGGATGGCGCACCGTATGCTTTCCCCGCGCAGCCATGTGGACAAAACATATCTGGCCGTTCTTGACCGTCCTGCCGAAAAGACGTATATTCCTCTTTTTTCTGCGGGTGTTGATATCGGTGATGATACGCCGACACTTCCTGCCAGACTTGTGATTTGTGATGATGAGAGTCCGGAGCCTGGCTATTTGCCGGAGGAATACCATGCGTACTCTGGCCTGGGCTGTGTGGTTCTTTTAACCATCCAGGAGGGACGCTATCATCAGGTAAAGCGGATGTTTCATGCCGTTGGAAATGAAGTGCTCTATTTGAAGCGTTTGTCATTCGGAACGCTGGTGCTGCCGCTGTCTTTGAAAAAAGGGGAGGCCATTTGTGTTGAATTACCGAAACCGGAAATATTTCTGAAACAGACGTAAAGCCAGTACGAGTGAAGATGCATAAGAAAGAAAAGGCCCATTGCGCAGCGATTTTAAATGGACTTTTCCCCGTAACTGTGAAGGTACTGAACAGTTACCTGAAGGCATTGTATGGAAAGGGAAAGATCAATGGTTCGAATTGCAATCTGCGATGACAGCAGCGCAGATGCGGAATTTGTCGAAAATCAGGTGAAAGACTGGGCTGCCGCGCGGCCGGTTGAGATCTATACGCAGGTCTTTTCTTCGGCAGAAAGCTTTTTGTTTCAATATGCGGAAGACAAAAGGTGGGATATTCTTATTCTGGATATTGAGATGGGGCAGATGGACGGAGTGACGATGGCTAAAACCATCCGCAAAGAGAATGAGGCGATGCAGATTGTTTTTGTCACGGGTTATTCGGACTATATTGCCGAGGGCTACGAGGTTGCGGCGCTTCATTATCTGATAAAGCCAGTGAATGTCGGGAAGCTGTTTTCTGTGCTGGATCGGGCGCTGGAAAAACGGAAACAGAATGAAAGATGTCTCAACCTGGAGATGGGCGGGGAAATGGTGCGTATTCCGTTTTACGAGATTCGCTATCTGGATGTGCGGCTGAATTACGTGACCATCCATGCGAAGAAGGAATATGCCATGAAACGGCCGCTGGGCGAATTTGAAAAGGAACTCGATCAGCGGTTTGTGCGGACAGGGCGGAGCCTGATTCTGAATCTGGAGTGTATCCGGCGTGTCACCAGAAAAGAAGTTACCCTCTCTGACGGAACGGTTCTTCCCCTGCCAAGGGGCGCTTATGAGCCGCTTAATCGCGCGATTATTCAGTTTACATAGGCTATACAGGAATGGAAGGAACGGTCATGTCTTTTTTATCAAAACAGATCGATAAGCGGATTGCGGCTTATCAGCGGGAGCTGATAGAGACCCATTACCGGGAGGTTGACAATATGTATCGCCAGATGCGCGGATGGCGGCATGATTACCGGAATCACATTCAGACGATGAAGGTACTGGCGTCAAATGGAGATATGGAGGGGATCAAAGCCTACCTGGATGAGCTGGACACGGATTTAAATACCGTGGATACGGTAGTGAAGACGGGGAATTCCATGGCTGACGCCATCTTAAACAGCAAAATTTCACTGGCCAGGTCCCGTGCGATTACAGTTCATTGCGACGCGCATATTCCGGTGAAGCTTCGTATGTCAGAGATTGATCTGTGCTGCATCATTGGAAATCTTTTTGATAACGCGATTGAGGCCAGCATGGCTTTGCCGGAGGAGGAACGGCTCATCCGGGTCTATATGGACATGAAAGGAACGCAGTTCTACATTTCCTTTACGAATTTTACAGCGGGGAAAAAGCTGGAAAAGATCAATGGAAGGTTTCGGACGAATAAAGGGGACGGTCACGGATTTGGGCTGGTTCGTATCGATAACATTGTAGAACGCCTGGACGGCTATCTGAGCCGCAACAGTGAGGACGGAGCCTTTACCACGGAAATCCTGATTCCGCAGGCGTAAAGCTTTACAATTCATCCCCCGATTTTGACGATTCATCCCCGAAGTGTGCCGGGGATGATTTTTTGTGTTATGATACAAGGGCGCTGGATGTCCAGTGGACATCCGTTTAGCGCCGACCGGAGCGAAGCGGAGATTCGGGAGTGCGAAGCACGGAGAAATCCGTAGTATCATATCCCTTTGTTGTTCGAATCATGCGTGAAGCATAGGCCATAAAAACGTATCGCGTAAGGAGATGGATGGAGTATGGAAGCAAAAACAAAACCAAAATACGGCATTGCGCAGAATGTCGGATGGATGATAAAGATCGCCTGGAGAGTGCGGCGGCGCGTTCTTCTGATCTGCGTCATCACGGCTCTGATGGAGATCCTGTATAACGCGGCACAGCTCTACATCGCGCCGGAAATATTGAAGGCTGTGGAGACATATGCTTCGATCGAAGCTCTCCTCGCCACTATTTTGTTTTTTACGGCGGCGCTGTTTGTGACGCAGGGCGTGAAAGGCTATCTGGATACCTATGCCATGTATCCCCGCATCGACGTTCGCTCTGAAATCATAGGCATGCTGGCTGACAAGTGTAACACCACTTCATTTTCCAATACACTGGATGCCGATTTTATCCGGCTGCGGGAAAAGGCATCCAGTGCTACAAACAGCAATCTGGAAGCAACGGAGTACATCTGGCAGGGACTGACGAATTTTCTGCAGCATATCGGCGGCTTTCTGGTCTGTCTGTCGATTCTGGCCGGTCTGCATCCTGCGCTGACGGCTGTGGTGCTCGCTACCTGCCTGATCGGTTTTCTGGCGTCCCGTTATGCGAATGACTGGGAATTCGAGCACCGAAAGGAGGAGTCTGCGTACTACGCAAAGAAACGCTATATCCGCGACAAATCTCAGTCTGTAATTCTCGCAAAGGATATCCGCATCTTTGGCTTGCAGGACTGGCTGAATGATCTGCTGAACGAGGTGCACAACGCTTATCTGGACTGGCGTCTGGGGGTGGAGAAAAAACGTCTGGCGGCAAGTATGACGGAAGCCGCGATGACTGTGGCGCGCAACGGCATTGCCTACCTGTATCTGATCCATCTGGCTTTGCGGGAGGGAATATCCGTCTCTTCCTTTGTCCTGTACTTTGGAGCGGTGACCACGTTTTCCTCCTGGGTGATGGGCATTTTAAATGATATGGCGCGGATGCATAAGGACAGCCTCGACATCAGCTCTGTGCGGGAGTTTCTCGAATATCCGGAGCCGTTTTGTTTTGAGGAGGGTGAGCCGGTGCTGAAGCGCCGCCCAAACGAAAAACGTTTTTCAAATGCGGCGCGGCCTGCCCTCGAGCAAAGCGAGGGGGCATTTCCACGCGCGGATGTCTGGGAACTGAAGCTGGAGCATGTCTCCTACCGCTATCCGGGCGCAGAAAAAGATACGCTGCATGACATCAATCTCGTGATTTATCCCGGTGAAAAGCTGGCGATCGTCGGCCTGAACGGCGCAGGCAAAACCACCCTGGTACGACTGCTGTGCGGTCTTTTTGATCCGACCGAAGGCAGGGTACTGCTGAACGGAGCGGATATCCGCACCTTCAACCGCAGCGATTACTATGCGCAGATCAGCGCGGTTTTCCAGGAATATTCGCTTCTGGATGTCACCGTTGCGGAAAACGTCGCGATGACGACGGAAAATATCGACTTGGATCGGGTCTGGGATTCTCTGGAAAAAGCGGGGCTGAAAAAAACAATTCAGGAATTGCCCCAAGGGCTGGATACGCACACCGGTAGAGATGTCTTTCTGGATGGCGTGCTGTTCTCCGGCGGTCAGACGCAGCGGCTGATGCTTGCGAGAGCCCTCTATAAAGACGCGCCCCTGTTAATGCTTGATGAGCCGACCGCCGCCCTCGACCCCATCGCGGAAAATGATATTTACCAGAAATACAACGATATGACCAGAGAGAAGACTTCGGTGTTTATCTCACACCGCCTGGCCTCCACCCGCTTCTGCGACCGGATTCTTTTCCTGGCGGACGGGCGGATTGCGGAAGAGGGTACCCATGAAAGCCTGCTGGCGCTTGGCGGGGAATACGCAAAGCTTTTTGAAGTTCAGAGCCGTTACTACCAGGAAGGGAGGGAGTTCTGATGAAGGGAGATTTCAGGCATACCATCGCCGCCCATAAGCGCGGTGTAAAAGAATTATACACGGTCAGTCATCGGCTGTTTCCGGTTATCGCTTTGGAAGCGGTTGTTTCCGCACTGTTTCCATACGTGTCGGTATTCTTTTCGGCGAGAATTCTCTCAGAACTCGCAGGCGCCCGCCGGGCAGATGTTCTCTGGCAATGGGTGATCGGCGGCGTGGCAGTCACCGGGCTTTTCTCACTTGCAAATGCATTCCTGAAGCAGCGTCAGGAAACTCTGATTGACGATGTGTGGGGGCGCAAGGAAATCCTTTACTGCCGCAAGATGTTCTCTATGGATTACGCGGATATTGACCGTCAGGAAATCCACGATCTGCGGGCGCAGATTTCTCAGATCGAAAACTGGGCCAGTTGGGGCTTCGGCCGCATTCCTTACGCCTTTGAGAAAACCATCAGCAGCATTGCAGGTATTCTCGGCGGTATTGCGCTGACGGTAAATCTCTTTACGTCCCCTGTACCGGAGAACGCGGGTGCACTGACTATCCTGAACAATCCTTTGTTTTTGCTTCTGTTCGCCGCCGTATTGATCGGCATCAGTTTTCTGGCGGGGAAATTTTATGTAAAATCGGAGAACTATCTGAACGGTCTTTCCGAGGAGGCCACCTTCGGAAACCGTCTGTTTTCCTATTTTGGCTATCTCGGGTTTAAAAAGGAGCGGAGCGCGGACATCCGGATATACGACCAGCAGAAAATCATCCGCGCCTACTGGAAAAAGGAAAGCCCCTTTGGCGCCAATGGCTCGTTTGGAAAGCTGGCCAAAGGACCGATGGGCGTTTACGCCGGACTTGGCGCAGGCATCTCGCTGCTGATTACCGGCTTTGTGTACGCCTTTACCTGTCTCAAGGCCTGGGGCGGCGCGTTTGATGTGGGCAGCATTACGCAGTATGTGGGCGCGGCGACCGCCATGGGCGGCAACATTTACGCACTTTTGCAGGTGTACGGTGAAATGAAAACCAATACCGGGTACATGGAGCGGATCTTTACCTACCTGGATCTTCCCAATGCCATGTATCAGGGGAGCCTGACCACAGAAAAGCGCTCAGACCGGCAGTATGAGGTCGAATTCCGCGACGTTTCCTTCCGATACCCGGCAAGCGAAAACTGGGCGCTGCGGCACGTTTCCATGAAGTTTCAGATCGGCAGACGGCTGGCTATCGTTGGGGAGAATGGCAGCGGCAAGACTACTTTTATTAAGCTGCTCTGCCGTCTCTACGACCCGCAGGAGGGGCAGATTCTCCTGAACGGCATCGACATCCGCAAATACAACTACCGGGATTACATGGATATCTTCTCCGTTGTATTCCAGGACTTCCAGCTGCTTTCCCAGCCTTTGGGAAATAACGTCGCGGGCAGCATGACCTATGATGAGGCAAGGGTACGAAAAGCCCTGACCGACGCGGGCTTTGACGACCGCCTGAAAACTCTGCCGGACGGGCTGAAGACCCAGCTTTACAAGGATTTTACTGAGGAAGGGATCGAGGTTTCCGGCGGCGAAGCGCAGAAAATTGCCATCGCGCGGGCACTCTATAAGGACGCGCCCTTCATCATCCTTGACGAGCCGACCGCCGCCCTTGACCCCATCGCAGAAGCGGAGATTTATTCAAAATTCAACGATATCTCCGGCGATAAGACGGCAATCTATATCAGCCATCGGCTCTCCTCCTGCAAATTCTGTGATGAGATTGCTGTCTTCCACGAAGGCGCTATTGTCCAGCAGGGGACGCACGAGGAACTGCTGGCGGAAGAATCCGGCAAATATTATGAACTCTGGCATGCGCAGGCACAGTATTATACAGAGAGCCTCGCCATTTAAAATCGCTTCGCGATGACGAGGCCTGCGTCTATGATTTGCTTCGCAAATCACAGACATTATACGGAGAGCCTCGCCATTTAAAATCGCTTCGCGATGGGCGAGGCCTGCGTCTATGATTTGCTGCGCAAATCACAGACATTACACGGAGAGCCTCTAATCCCAACTGGTTTGCGTTGAAAATTTTCGGAAGGTGTAGTATACTGCACTGCGGAACGCTATAAAGAAAAGGATCAGGCTTTTGCCGGAAAGATGGCAGAAGACCGGGAGAGAAGATATTATGATCAAAACAGTTGGAATCGTAGGACTGGGCGCCCTGGGGGTACTTTATGGGAGCCTGCTTCTGGAGAAAATGGACAGGGAAGACCTGCTGATCATTGCGGATGAAGACCGCATCCGCCGGTATCAGGCGGAAGGGGTGTACGCGAATGGGAAAAAATGTGAGTTCCGCTATATGACGCCGGAAGAAGGCCGACCGCTGGATTTACTCATTTTTACTACGAAGTATATGGCTCTGGCAGAAGCGGCCAGGATGGCGCGTCCCTTTTGCGGGGAGCAGACGATTGTGATGTCGTTTTTAAATGGGGTGTCCTCGGAGCAGGTGCTGGAAGAGATTCTGAAGCCACGGCGGCTTTTGTACTCCTGCGTACAGGGGATGGACGCGACCAGAATAGATCATCAGGTCACATACAGCAAAACAGGCTATATCGCCTTTGGCGAAATGGACTCCTCCCGAAGCGAAGCGGTTTGTGAGGCGGAGGAGTTTTTTGGACGGACTGGCCTGGCTTATCAGGTGCCGGAGGATATTCGCCACCAGATTTACAGCAAGTGGATGCTGAATGTGGGAGTAAATCAGACCTGTGCGGTCTTCGATGTGGATTATGAGGGCGTGCAGAAGCCTGGAGAGCTTCGGAATATCATGGTGGCTGCGATGGAAGAGGCCAGAAGTGTGGCCGCCGCGGAAGGAATCCTGCTGACAGAAGAAGAGCTGTGGGGCTGGGTGGATGTCATTGATGGCCTCTCTCCGAACGGTCAGCCTTCGATGCGGCAGGATGTTCTGGCAGGGCGGCAGACGGAAGTGGAGCTGTTCGCCGGAACGGTACGTGCTTTGGGGCATAAATATGGCATTTTGGTTCCGCAAAATGAGGAGTTTTACAGAGTGTTAAATGCAGATATGAGGTCAAAATAGGAGGAAATTACAATTATGGAATTGACAGAAGGCGTTTTAAAGAGACGAAGCATCCGTTCATTTACGGAGCAGAAGATAACAGACGAGGAGCTTCACACGATACTTCGGGCGGGTATGACGGGGCCAAGCTGCGCAAACACCCGCGACTGGAGTTTTCTTGTGGTACGGGAGAAAGAGACGCTGCGCAAGATGGCGGAGGCTAATGGAAGATATGCACAGCCTCTTTGCCATTGCGATGTGGGAATTCTGGTTTTGGGAGATCTGGAGCGTGCGTTCCCGCCGGCGAAGGAGTACTGGGTCATTGACGGCGCGATTGCGGGGCAGAATATGATCCTTGCGGCTGAAGGACTCGGCATCGGCTCTGTGTGGCTTGGCACCTGGCCGCAGATGGATCGGGTAGAGAAGCAGAGAGAGCTGTTTTCCCTGCCGGAAACGGTAGTGCCGCACTCGATCATCGCGTTTGGTTATCCGGCTGAGGATAAGGATAGTGAGCATCCGGATTATGAAGAGAGCCAGGTGCATTTTGAACGGTGGTAAACGCAAGGATGTGTCCTGAATTTTTAAACTGATCGTGGAAGATGCAGAGTATGTTTTAGAGGGGAGTACTATGCCTGACGAAAAAGAGCAGTCAATAGAAGAACAGAAGTCAATAGAAGAACAGAAGGTCGAGTTGTTTGAGCGGACGCCGATTCCGCGGGCGGTCATGAGGATGGCGGTTCCTACAGTGCTCAGCTCTCTTGTCATGGTGATCTATAATCTGGCGGATACGTATTTTGTGGGTATGCTGAACGATCCCGTCGAAAATGCCGCGGTCACACTGGCCGCGCCGGTGCTGCTGGCGTTTAACGCCATCATTAATCTGTTCGGAGTCGGCGGCTCCAGCCTGATGAGCCGCTATCTTGGGAAAAAAGAGTACGAGTCGGTGCGAAAAAGCTCTGCGATCAGCTTTTACTGTGCTTTGGCTTTTTCTATATTATTTTCACTGATGGCCGGCATTTTCCACGCGCAGCTGCTGGGAATCCTGGGGACTGCCAGTGATACCGAGGCAGCTACCTGGCAGTACCTGCGCTGGACGACCCTTTGCGGCGCGGTTCCGGCGATCCTGAATGTCGTTCTGGCCAATCTGGTGCGCTCCGAGGGATCCTCCCTTCACGCCAGCATCGGAACCATGAGCGGCTGTCTGCTGAATATTGTGCTGGATCCGCTCTTTATCCTGCCCGTGGGGTTTGGCATGGGGGCAGCCGGTGCGGGACTTGCTACTTTTCTTTCCAACTGTGTGGCCTGTATTTACTTTTTTGTCCTGCTGTGGGTGCGCCGCGGGAAAACACTGGTGTGTGTGAACCCGCGCTCCTTTGCTTTTGATACTGCGATTCTCAAAGGAATCTGCGCGGTCGGCGTGCCCGCCGCGATTCAGAACCTGCTGAATGTGACCAGTATGACGGTGCTGAATAACTTTACCTCCTCCTACGGCTCAAATGCCGTCGCCGCGATGGGAATCACGCAGAAGATCAATATGATTCCCATGTATATTGCAATGGGCGTCTCGCAGGGGATTATGCCGCTGGTCGGCTACAACTACGCCAGCGGGAACCGGGAGCGCATGAAAAAGGCCATTACGTTTACCGCGAAAATCAGCGTTACGTTCATGCTATTGATGACTGCGGTCTATTTCGCTGGCTCCGAGGGACTGATTCGCCTGTTTATGAAAAATGAAGAGGTGGTCGCCTATGGAAGCCGTTTTCTTCAGGGGATGTGCCTGGAGCTGGTATTTCTGAATGTTGATTTCCTGGCAGTCGGAGTATTTCAGGCCTGCGGTATGGGAAGAAAGTCTCTGGTGTTTGCTATTTTAAGGAAGGTCGTGCTGGAGATACCGGCATTGTTTCTGTTAAACTGGATCTGGCCGCTGTACGGGCTTGCCTGCGCTCAGCCCTGCGCAGAGCTTGTGCTGGCGATTGCGGCGGTGATCCTTTTGAGGAGAATCTTTCAGGAAACAACACAGGGAAGGTGAAAACAAAGGCAGAGGGTTGAAGACGTAGTGTAACAAAACAAGGGGATAATGTGTGAAATCCCCAGATTCCATCTTGCGGTATCAGGAAAATTCTGCTATACTGCTTTGCGGGAAAATCTGGTTCGTTTCAGGAGAAACCGGCATTTTCAGATATAATCAAAGAAAATGGTTACAAACAGAATTTCAGGAGGAAATTACAATGAAGGGAAATATTGTCGTAGGTCAGTCCGGCGGACCGACAGCTGTGATCAATTCCAGTCTTGCAGGTGTTGTGAGCAAGGCAAGAGAGCTTGGCGTGGAGAAGATTTATGGGATGCATCATGGAATCCAGGGCTTTTTGAATGAGGATCTGGTGGACATGAGCGAATATATTAAGGAAGACAAGGACATCGAGCTTCTGAAGAGAACGCCGTCCGCATTCCTTGGCTCCTGCCGTTATAAGCTGCCGAAGATTGAGGGCAATGAGGCGGTTTATGACAAGATTTTTGAGATTCTTGAGAAGTATAACATCGAGTGCCTGTTCTACATCGGCGGCAATGATTCGATGGATACGATCAAGATGCTTTCTGATTATGCGGCTCTGAAGGGCAAATCTCAGCGCTTCATGGGTGTTCCAAAGACGATTGATAACGATCTGCCGATCACGGATCACTGCCCAGGCTATGGTTCTGCGGCAAAATATATCGCGACTTCTCTGAAAGAGATCATCCGCGACAACGCGAGCTTCGGTATCGAGAAGCCGACCGTCTGCATTGTGGAAATCATGGGACGTAATGCCGGCTGGTTGACCGCGGCTGCTGCGCTTTCGAGAGATGAGGACTGTGAGGGTCCGGATCTGATCTATCTGCCAGAGTCGACCTTTGATATGGATGATTTCCTGGCGAGAGTGAAGGATTTGGCAGCGAAGAAGAGTTCTGTAGTGATTGCGGTATCAGAAGGTATTAAGATCGCGGATGGTCGCTTCGTGTGTGAGCTGGGCGCCGGTTCTGACTATGTAGACGCGTTTGGCCACAAGCAGCTTTCCGGCTGCGGCGTTGTCCTGGCAAACAAGATTGCTGAGGCGACAGGGCTGAAGACCCGTGCGATTGAGTTCTCCACACTGCAGAGAGCAGCGACACACATCGCGTCCCTGAATGATATCAATGAAGCGTTTAACGTAGGCTATCTGGCTTGCAAGGCAGCTGACGAGGGCCAGACCGGCATGATGATTACCATCGATGTGAAGGAGCGCAGCCCGTACCAGGTTGGCTACAGCATCTATGATATTCACGCGATCGCGAACGTAGAGAGACCGGTTCCGGCAGAATGGATTATCAACGATGGCACAGACATCGGAGAGGGTTATGTGGAGTATGCGCGTCCGCTGATTCTTGGTGAGCTGACTCCGCTGATGGTGAACGGCGTTCCGAAGCATCTGGTGCTGAATCGTAGTGCTTACAGAAAGTAACGCTGTCATTACCATAACAGATAGCTGACATTTTTTTGAAAATAGCTTTTGAAACAGAAGCCGCTGTCGTTGCCGCGCAGGCGCATTTCTTATCTGTGAGAATCGCCGGATGCGGTGAGCAGCGGCTTTTTGCTATGGTTATGAAATCAATCGGATGTTTCGATGGACAATCCGACAGGAATTATAGAGCGTTTTTGAGTAAGGGAGGCGAAGTTCGTGGCTGTCGATTCAAATTTTTTGACATTTCTTCTGGAACGGTTTGCGATTGAACGAAAGCGGTTTGACCGCTCGGGTGTGTATGCCTTCACTCAACGGCTTTTGGCTTATAATTCGAATAAGATTGAGGGAAGTACGCTGACGGAAGAACAGACGGCTTCCTTGTTTGACCAGGGGACGCTTCCGAAATCGGATGACTGTTATCGCGCAAAAGATGTAGAAGAGATGAACGGTCATTTCCTTATGTTTAACCGGATGCTGGACACGTTGGAGGAGCCGCTGTCGCAGGAATTGATTAAGGCGTTTCACTATGAGCTTAAGTCGGGCGTTTTTGAGGATCGGGCGAATGGCTACGCGATCGGGGATTATAAAAAGAGAGCGAATATCATTGGGATTTATCCTACTGTCCTGCCTGCGGATGTGCCGGAAGAGATGGAACGGCTTCTTTCCTGGTATTCCGGTCAGTTTGTGAATCTGAATGTGCTGGCTGAATTTCACGCCAGATATGAGAGCATTCATCCGTTTCAGGATGGAAACGGACGAATCGGGCGGCTGATTCTGTTCCGGGAATGCCTGACGAACGGGATTTGTCCGGTTGTGATAGAAGATGAGAAACAGGGGCTTTATTTAGAAGGCCTGAAATTATATCGTGAGAATCGGGATATATCGAAGCTGGAAGAATTGTTCGCGGTGGAGCAGGAGTTTTATTATAAGAAAGCAAGTTATTTTGTTTTATGACAGAAAAGAACCGCGGCTATCCCTGAAATTGTGAAGACACGGAATGGAACTTTAAATTTTGCGGCTTGCATTATAGTGTGGTTCACCATGGGTATGTTACAAATGATTTTCGACAGAGACTTACGAAAATGACAAAAATTGACCGCTCGTCACGAAACTTTCAAAGATTATGCACAAAAAACTCAAAAATCCGGTAAGGATTTTCTTGACTGATGTGGGAAATATGTTACAATTGAAACATGAGTGGGAAACGTTGTCGGCCACGAACGGGCAGAAATGTCGCGGGTTTTGGAAATATAAATGTAGTTAAAAAGTGGCTGCCAACGAAAAATCAGATATCCACGCGGGAAATCAATCAGGAGGAATTGTAAAATGAACAAATGGGTTTATATGTTCACCGAGGGGAATGCGAATATGCGGAACCTGCTCGGTGGCAAGGGCGCGAACCTCGCGGAGATGACGAACCTGGGACTGCCGGTACCGCAGGGCTTCACAATCACGACGGAAGCCTGCACACAGTACTATGAGGATGGCCGTCAGATCAATGACGAGATCATGGGGCAGATCGTGGAAGCAATCGGCAAGATGGAAGAGATTACAGGCAAGAAGTTTGGGGATATTGAGAATCCGCTGCTGGTTTCTGTCCGTTCCGGTGCGAGAGCATCCATGCCGGGTATGATGGACACGATCCTGAACCTGGGACTGAATGAAGATGTTGTAGAGGTTCTTTCCAAGAAGTCAGGCAATCCACGCTGGGCGTGGGACTGCTATCGCCGCTTTATTCAGATGTTCTCTGACGTCGTGATGGAGGTTGGCAAGAAGTATTTCGAAGAGCTGATCGACAAGATGAAAGCGAAAAAGGGCGTGGTTCACGATGTGGAGCTGGACGCAGATGATCTGAAAGAGCTGGCTTATCAGTTCAAGGCAGAGTATAAGGCAAAGATCGGCAGCGATTTCCCGACGGATCCGAAGGTTCAGCTGGTAGAGGCGATCAAGGCTGTGTTCCGTTCCTGGGACAACCCGCGTGCGAATGTATACCGCCGCGACAATGATATCCCGTATTCCTGGGGTACGGCGGTGAATGTACAGATGATGGCGTTTGGTAATATGGGCGATGACTGCGGTACAGGCGTGGCGTTTACCCGTGATCCGGCGACTGGTAAGAAGGGTCTGTTCGGCGAGTTTCTGACGAACGCACAGGGCGAGGATGTAGTAGCTGGTGTCCGCACGCCGATGCATATCAGCGAGATGGAGCAGAAGTTCCCGGAAGCATTTGCGCAGTTTACCTCCGTTTGCAGTATCCTGGAAGATCATTACCGCGATATGCAGGATATGGAGTTTACGGTAGAGAATAATAAGCTGTATATGCTGCAGACTCGTAACGGCAAGAGAACCGCGCAGGCGGCTCTGAAGATTGCCTGCGATCTGGTAGATGAAGGAAAGAGAACTGAGGAGGAAGCGGTTGCGATGATTGACCCGCGGAACCTTGATACTCTGCTTCATCCGCAGTTTGATTCTTATATTCTGCACAAGGCAGTGCCGCTTACCAGAGGTCTGGGTGCTTCTCCGGGAGCTGCCTGCGGCAAGATTGTTTTCACGGCTGAGGACGCGAAAGCGTGGGCTAACAGAGGCGAGAAGGTCGTTCTGGTTCGTCTGGAGACTTCCCCGGAGGATATCGAGGGCATGAAGAATGCGCAGGGTATCCTGACAGTCCGCGGCGGTATGACAAGCCATGCGGCAGTAGTGGCGCGCGGTATGGGTACCTGCTGTGTATCCGGCTGCGGCGACATCGCGATGGACGAGCTGCATAAGAAATTTACCGTAAATGGCAAGGAATTCCATGAAGGTGATGAGATTTCGATTGATGGCTCGACCGGTAATGTATATGAGGGCCTGATCCCGACCGTTGACGCGACGATCGCGGGCGAGTTTGGCCGTATTATGACCTGGGCTGACCAGTACAGAAAGCTGAAAGTAAGGACAAACGCAGATACGCCGAGAGACGCGCGCAAGGCTCGTGAGCTTGGCGCGGAAGGTATCGGCCTGTGCCGTACCGAGCATATGTTCTTCGGCGAAGAGAGAATTGACGCTTTCCGTGAGATGATCTGCGCGGAGACGACCGAAGAAAGAGAAGCTGCCCTGGATAAGATTCTTCCGTATCAGCAGGCGGACTTCGAGGCACTCTATGAGGCGATGGAGGGCAACCCGGTCACCATCCGTTTCCTGGATCCGCCACTTCATGAGTTCGTTCCGACCGAGGAGGAAGACATCCGGAAGCTCGCGGACGCGCAGCACAAGAGTATGGAGCATATCCGCACGCAGATTAATGCGCTCAAAGAGTTTAACCCGATGATGGGTCACCGCGGCTGCCGTCTGGATGTTACATTCCCTGAGATCGCGAAGATGCAGACGATGGCGGTTATCCGCGCGGCGATCAATGTACAGAAGAAGCATCCGGACTGGAACGTCGTGCCGGAGATCATGATCCCGCTGGTAGGCGATGCGAAAGAGCTGAAGTTTGTAAAGAAGACCGTCGTAGAAGTAGCTGAGAAGGAAATTAAGGCTGCCGGTGTTGAATTGAAATATGAAGTCGGTACCATGATTGAGATCCCGCGTGCGGCACTGACTGCGAATGATATCGCGAAGGAGGCGGATTTCTTCTGCTTCGGTACGAATGACCTGACACAGATGTGCTATGGCTTCTCCCGCGACGACGCGAGCAAGTTCCTGACCTCCTACTATGACGCGAAGATCTTCGAGAATGACCCGTTTGCGAAGCTCGACCAGAATGGTGTCGGCAAGCTGATGGAGATGGCGATTGAGCTTGGCCGTCCGGCAAATCCGGATCTTCATTTTGGTATCTGCGGCGAGCACGGCGGCGATCCGTCTTCTGTAGAATATTGCCATAAGATTGGCCTTGACTATGTATCCTGCTCACCTTTCCGTGTACCGATTGCGAGACTTGCGGCGGCGCAGGCAGCGATCGCGGACAAGAAAGCGTGATTTTGGATAGAAACTCCACTTTTACGAAAGATGCCCGAAGGTACAAAAGACCTGAGAAGTACGTAAGACGTAAAAGATACAGAAGATACAAAGGATTTTAACCTGCAAAAGATTGTAAGGTACAAAAGAGCATAAAACACAAAAGAGGAAAACCCGGCTGACCTGGAATGGCGTTTCAGGATGGCCGGGTTTCTTTTTATGCGCAGGGCCGGGCAAGGAGTTTTGCATCTATCGCGCGGACTTAATCATAATTCCACAGCAAAAACGTTGAAAAACAACATAAAAAATACGAAAAATATGTTGAATTGTGTTGACGTATATATGGAAAGGGCGTATAATTCAGGCTATGATGAATAAAGTAACTGTTAAACATTTTTCAGTTATGAGCGATGCTTTGAAATGGGTTTTACTGAACCATAGAAAGGAGTATGGATGGAAGCTTTTCATATTTCAGATATTCCGAAGACGGAGCGGATTACGAAGCTGATTGACGACCTGTTTGCCAATATGCCGGTGATTGAGTCGGCCAGGGCGAAGCTGGTGACGGAGTCTTATAAGGAGACGGAGGGAGAGCCGATTATTACGCGCAGGGCGAAGGCATTTGCGCATATTCTGCGCTACATCCCGATTACGATCCGTGACCAGGAGCTGATTGTGGGGAGCAGCACTCTGGCGCCACGGGGCTGCCAGACGTTTCCGGAGTATTCTTATGAGTGGCTGGAGGCGGAGTTTGACACCGTGGCGACGCGCGCGGCGGATCCGTTTTATATCGCGGAAGAGACGAAGGCGGAACTGAGAGAGGTACATAAATACTGGAAGGGCAAGACTACCAGTGAGCTGGCTTCTGCTTATATGGCGCCGGAGGCGGCGCGGGCGATTGAGCACAGCATTTTTACGCCCGGAAATTACTACTACAACGGGATCGGGCATATTACCGTCAAGTATTGGGAAATGCTGGAAATTGGCTGCGAGGGGATCATTGAGAAGACAAAGGCTGAGCTTGCCGCCTGCCGCGTGGGGGATGGCGATTACGCGAAAAAGTCGAGCTTTTTGCAGGCAGTGATCTTAAGCTGTCAGGCGGTGATGGAGTACGCCAGCCGTTATGCGGCGCTGGCCAGAGAGATGGCGGGACAATGTACGGATCCCGTCAGACGGCAGGAGCTTTTGACCATTGCGGCAAACTGCGACCGGGTTCCGGCGAAGGGAGCGCGGGGCTTTTACGAGGCATGCCAGTCGTTCTGGTTTGTCCAGCAGCTGCTGCAGATGGAGTCGAGCGGGCACTCGATTTCTCCGGGGCGGTTCGACCAGTATATGTATCCTTATTATAAAAAGGATATAGAGCAGGGAAAGATCACCCGCGAGTTTGCGCAGGAGCTGATGGACTGCGTGTGGGTGAAATTAAATGACCTGAATAAGTGCCGCGACGGCGTGTCCGCGGAAGGCTTTGCGGGCTACAGCCTGTTCCAGAACCTGATTGCCGGCGGACAGGATGAAAACGGAGAGGATGCGACCAATGACCTTTCCTTTATGTGCATTCAGGCTTCGAAGCATGTGCATCTGCCGCAGCCGTCGTTTTCTATCCGCGTCTGGAATGGATCGCCGCATGAATTTCTGATTAAGGCGGCGGAGCTGACCCGGACAGGCCTTGGTCAGCCGGCCTATTATAACGACGAGGTGATTATCCCGTCCTTGCAGAACCGCGGGCTTACCCTGGAGGAGGCGCGGGACTACTGCATCATCGGCTGTGTGGAGCCGCAGAAGGCAGGCAGGACAGACGGCTGGCATGACGCGGCGTTCTTCAATATGTGCCGCCCGCTGGAGCTGGTCTTTTCCAATGGCTGGGACAAGGGCGAGCTGGTAGGAATCGAGACGGGTGACGTCACGAAGATGGAGACCTTCGAGGAATTCTGCGACGCTTACAAAAAACAGATGGATTACTGCATTTCTCTGCTGGTGAATGCGGATAACGCCATTGATGTGGCGCATGCCGAGCGCTGCCCGCTTCCGTTTGAATCCTGCCTGGTGGACGACTGCCTGAAAAGCGGGAAATCTTTGCAGGAGGGCGGGGCAAGATATAACTTTACCGGCCCGCAGGGCTTTGGTATTGCGAATATCGCGGATTCATTCTACGCGATTCGCACCCTGGTCTATGAGCAGAAAAAAATTACCATGCAGGAGCTCAAAGAGGCGCTGGCGTGGAATTACGGCAAAGGACTGGACGAGCGCTCGGCGGCAGATCTGACGACAACAATTCTCAGAGAGGCTTTAGCTTCCGGGCAGAAGGTCGATGCGAATATGGCCGAGACAGTGCTGCGGACGGTGCTGAATACAAAGCCGGAACCGGCGAAGCTGGCACGCTATGAGGAGATTCATTCTCTGATTGAGGCGGTTCCAAAATATGGAAATAACATTCCGGAGGTCGATCAGCTGGCGCGGGAGATGGCTTACTATTATACAAAACCGGTTCAGACCTTCCGCAATCCGAGAGGCGGGTGGTATCAGGCAGGGCTGTACCCGGTTTCCGCGAATGTGCCGCTTGGCGCGCAGACCGGCGCGACGCCGGACGGGCGTTACGCACACACGCCGGTAGCGGACGGCGTTTCCCCATCCGCAGGCAGGGATGTGAAGGGACCGACAGCCGCGGCAAGCTCGGTGGCGCGGCTGGATCATTTTATTGTATCGAACGGCACTCTGTTTAATCAGAAGTTTCATCCGTCCGCGCTTTCCGGACGGGAAGGGCTGGAGAAGTTCGTGGCGCTGATCCGCGGGTTCTTTGATCAGAAGGGCATGCATATGCAGTTTAACGTGGTCAGCCGCGAGACGCTGCTGGACGCGCAGGAGCATCCGGAAAATTATAAGCAGCTGGTGGTGCGCGTTGCGGGCTACAGCGCATTGTTTACGACACTTTCCCGCTCCCTGCAGGATGACATCATCAACCGCACCGAGCAGGGGTTTTAATCAGCAAGGTAAACGATGGAGGACGACATGGATTATATGGACACGACCGGCCGCGTTTTTGATATCCAGCGGTATTCCATTCACGACGGTCCGGGAATCCGTACAATTGTATTTTTGAAAGGCTGCGTGCTCCGCTGCCGCTGGTGCTGCAATCCGGAGTCGCAGGAATACCGGATTCAGACGATGATGGTGCAGGGTGTGGAGAAGACGATCGGCAGGGATGTGACGGTGCGCGAGATGCTTGCCGAGGTGGAACAGGATCGCCCGTATTATTCTCGTTCCGGCGGCGGAATGACGCTTTCCGGCGGCGAATGCCTCTGCCAGCCGGAGTTTACCGCAGCCCTTTTGCGGGCGGCGAAGGAGCACGGCATTAATACCGCGATCGAGAGTATGGCGTGCGCGTCCTGGGAGAAAATTGAGGCGATTCTTCCCTGGCTGGACCGTTATCTGATGGATATCAAGCACATGAACGGGGCGAAGCATAAGGAATTTACAGGCAGGGACAATGCCCTGATGCTGGAAAACGCCAGAAAGGTAGCGCTTTCCGGACAGACGGAGCTGATCATCCGCGTACCGGTCATTCCCACATTCAATGATTCGGTGGAAGAGATTCAGGCGATCGCCCGTTTTGCCGCGACTTTGCCCGGAGTGCGGAAAATTCATCTTCTGCCATATCACCGGCTGGGGCAGGACAAGTATGACGGGCTGGGCAGAGAGTATCTGATGAAAGAGATTCTTCCCCCGACCGCAGAGCATATGGATACGCTGAAAAAGGCGGTGCATGCGGTCTGCGGACTGGACTGCCAGATCGGGGGATGAACCGTAAGCGGATCTTCTGAATGGCAGGTCACAGACCGAAAGACTGTCCTGAATTGCGAAACAAAACGAAATCCAACACAAAAACACGGATAATCCAACGAAAAACAACAAGAAATGCTTGACGGATTGCGTGGAATGTTGTAGGATAAAAGTTAGAAAAATGGTATATCTAATCACCCCACACGCCTCTTGCGGAGGAAAACCGCAGCGGTAAGTGGAAGCACAAAAACATTCCGGTCTGCGGCAGCGCGTCCGCACAGCGGAAGATCACACGGAGGCAGAATCATGGTAAATGAGTATGAGATCAAAAAACAGATTTGCGACATTGGAAAGCGTATCTATGATCGCAACATGGTAGCGGCGAATGACGGAAACATCTCTGTCAAGCTGAATGACAATGAATTCCTCTGCACGCCGACTGGTGTCTCGAAAGGCTTTATGACCCCGGACTTTATCTGCAAGGTGAATGCGAAGGGCGAAGTGATTCAGGCGAATCCGGGCTTTAAGCCGTCGTCTGAGATCAAGATGCATATGAGAGTCTACGAGAAAAGACCGGATGTCGGCAGCGTAGTACACGCGCATCCGATCTATGCGACGTCTTTTGCGATCGCGGGGATTCCGCTGACACAGCCGATCATGCCGGAGGCGGTTATCGCACTTGGCTGCGTGCCGATCGCGGAGTATGGCACACCGTCGACGAATGAGATTCCGGATCGTCTGGAAAAATATCTGCCGTATTTTGACGCAGTGCTTCTGGAAAATCATGGTGCGCTGACCTGGTCGACTGATCTGAACGCAGCCTATATGAAGATGGAGTCTGTAGAGTTTTATGCACAGCTCCTCTATCAGTCAAAGGTTTTGGGCGGCCCGAAGGAATTTGATGAGAAGAATATTGAGAAGCTTTACGCGATTCGCCGCAAATTCGGCATGGCAGGCAAGCATCCGGCAAGCCTCTGCCAGAATAAGGACGGAAAGAACTGCCACAATTGCGGCATCTGCGCAGATGAAAGCTACAAGCAGTTTCCAGGTTATCAGTACGATTTTGTAGGCAAGGATTGTTCCGAGAAAAAAGCGGACGCCGTAGATCCGGAGCTGGTTGCAAAAATTACAAAGCAGGTGCTGGAGCAGCTGGGTGCCTAGGAGGATGAGCGCATGCCAATCAATGAAACGATGGTACAGGAGATTGTACAGGCAGTGCTGAAAAATCTGGACGCGCAGGGCGGATCCGCCGCAGGAAATGCAGCGGGAAAACACGGCATTTTCAAGGATATGAATGAGGCGATTGAGGCCGCGAAGAGCGCGCAGAAGATCGTGCGGGTCATGTCCATGGATCAGCGCGAAAAAATTATCTCTTGTATAAGAAAGAAAATCCATGAGAATGCGGAAATACTGGCGCGCATGGGTGTAGAAGAGACCGGCATGGGCAATGTCGGCGACAAGATTTTAAAGCACCATCTGGTGGCGGATAAGACGCCCGGCACGGAGGACATCACGACGACTGCCTGGTCCGGCGACCGGGGGCTGACCCTGATTGAGATGGGACCGTTCGGCGTCATCGGGGCGATTACGCCGTGTACGAATCCGAGCGAGACCGTGCTTTGTAATACAATCGGGATGCTTGCGGGCGGCAATACGGTGGTGTTTAACCCGCATCCGCAGGCGATTCAGACGTCGATTTACGCGATTAACCTGATTAACGAAGCTTCCCTGGAAGCGGGAGGCCCGGATAATGTCTGCGTGACCGTGGAAAAGCCGACGCTGGAGACCAGCAATGTCATGATGAAGCACAAGGATATTCCCCTGATTGCCGCGACCGGCGGACCGGGCGTGGTGACAGCGGTGCTTTCCTCCGGCAAGCGCGGCATCGGCGCGGGCGCGGGCAATCCTCCGGCAGTCGTGGATGAGACAGCAGATATCCGCAAAGCAGCGCGGGATATCGTGAATGGCTGTACGTTTGACAACAATCTGCCCTGTATCGCGGAGAAGGAAATCGTAGCGGTGTCCTCCATTGCAGATGAACTGATGCACTATCTGACCACGGAAAATGACTGCTATCTGGCATCGAAAGAGCAGCAGGATGCGCTCACGGCGGTCGTGCTTGAGGGCGGAAAGCTGAACCGCAAATGCGTGGGACGCGACGCGCGCACCCTGCTTTCCATGATTGGTGTGGAGGCTCCGGCAAACATCCGCTGCATCGTTTTTGAAGGACCGAAGGAGCATCCGCTGATTACGACGGAGCTGATGATGCCGATTCTCGGTATGGTGCGGGCGAAGGATTTTGATGACGCGGTGGAACAGGCCGTCTGGCTGGAGCACGGCAACCGCCATTCTGCGCACATCCATTCCAAAAATGTGGACAACATCACGAAATACGCAAAGGCAATTGACACGGCCATCCTGGTGAAGAACGGCCCGTCTTACTCCGCCATCGGCTTTGGCGGCGAGGGCTTCTGTACTTTCACCATTGCAAGCCGCACCGGCGAGGGACTTACCAGCGCCAGTACCTTTACGAAGAGAAGACGCTGTGTGATGACAGACAGTCTGTGTATCCGGTAGGAGGTAATAGAATTTATGGAAATGAACAGTGCTAATATAGAAGAGATCGTCAGACAGGTTCTTGCCGGGATGAACGGCAGCGCGACAGCGGCTTCTGCGGGTACGGCGCGCGGCGGCATCCCGAAGACGGCGCATGTTGCGGTTTTGACGGCGAAAAATCATTTTGATGTGAAGGAATATCCGATTCCGCCGGTGGGCGACGATGATATTCTGGTAAAAGTAGAAGGCTGCGGTGTCTGCGGGACAGACGCGCACGAGTTCAAAAATGACCCCTTTGGCCTGATTCCGGTCGCGCTGGGACACGAGGGTACCGGCGAGATTGTGGCGATGGGAAAAAATGTAAAGACGGATACGGCAGGGAAGCCGGTGAAGATTGGCGATAAGATCGTTACCTGCATGATTTTTAAGGATGACCCGGAAATCACGATGTTTGATCTGAATAAGAAAAATGTGGGCGGCGCGGATGTGTACGGGCTTCTGCCGGACGATGATATTCATCTGAATGGCTGGTTTTCCGATTATATCTTTATCCGCGGCGGCGGGTTTGGCTCCACCTTTTTCAACGTGAGCGACCTGGATCTGGATTCAAGAATCCTGATTGAGCCGGCAGCGGTGCTGGTACATGCGGTTGAGCGCGCGAAGACCACCGGCATCCTCCGCTTTAACAGCAGAGTGGTTGTGCAGGGCTGCGGTCCGATCGGTCTTCTGTGCATCGCGGTACTGCGTACGATGGGCGTGGAAAATATCTGCGCGGTGGACGGCAACGAAGGACGGCTGGCATTCGCGAAAAAGATGGGTGCAGAAACCTCTGTTAATTTCAAGAACTTCAAGGGAATCGAAGCCCTCTCAGGCGGCGTAAAGGATGCGTTCGGCGGACATCTGGCAGACTTTGCGTTTCAGTGTACCGGCGCGCCGGGCGGACATTCCAACATCTATAAATTCATCCGCAACGGCGGCGGTCTTTGCGAATTGGGCTTCTTCGTGAACGGCGGCGACGCTACGATCAACCCGCATTTTGACATCTGCTCAAAAGAGATTACGATTGTGGGCTCCTGGGTATACAATCTGCGTGATTACGCGACAACCTTTGATTTTCTGCGCAGAGCAAAAGCGATCGGACTTCCGATTTCGGATCTGATTACCGACCGTTTCCCGCTTGACCAGATCAATGAGGCGCTGCAGACCAACCTGGCGATGACCGGTCTGAAGATTGCGATTGTAAATGAATGATTATACATTGCAGGGAAGGCCTGGCTTGTCTTGCACGTAAAGAAGATATATAATACAGGAAACCGCAGGACTGGAAACTGGTATGACCATGAACGCAGAAGGAGGCATGAACCGTATGGCAGAGGCGGCGGGGATTTTAGAGGTTTACGGACTGACGACAGCCTTTGTGGCGGCTGACGCGGTATGCAAGGCGGCGAATGTCCGTCTGGAGGTGTTTGACAAGAATAAACCGGCCAACGCCGACGCGCTTCCGGTACCACTTCTTGTCTGCATGAAATTCCGCGGAAGTGTGGCCGATGTGACGGCGGCGATGGACGCGGGTCTGCGCGCGGCTGAGGGACTTTCGGGCGTGGTGCAGCATCATATTATTCCGAACCCGGAGGAGGGGACGGAAAGAATGCTGAAAATCAGTGGTCTGGATAAAGACTAATAAGGATAAGTGGAGGTAGATAACCATGGCACAGGAAGCATTGGGAATGATTGAAACCAGAGGGCTGACGGCGGCGATTGAAGCTGCGGATGCGATGACGAAATCGGCGGAAGTGACCCTGACCGGCACAGAGAAGATCGGCTCCGGCCTCGTAACTGTGATGGTGCGCGGGGATGTAGGCGCGGTAAAGGCTGCGGTAGAGAGCGGCAGCGCGGCGGCGTCCAGACTGGGCGAGCTGGTAGCAGCGCATGTGATTCCGAGACCGCACAGCGATGTGGAGAAGATTCTGCCGAAGATCTGAAAACAGAAGGAATTTGCTCATGGATAAATCGTATGGCTTTATAGAAGTCTCAGGTGTGGTAGCGGCGATTGACGCGCTGGACATTATGTGTAAAACGGCGGGCGTTGAGCTGGTCTCCTGGGAGCGCAAGCTCGGCGGGCGGCTTGTGACCGTGATTGTTCAGGGCGATGTGGCTGCCGTTACGGAGGCGGTGGAGGCTGCTGCCGCGAATGGCATCAAAAAGCCGGTCTGCCAGGCTGTGATTGCGCGTCCCCACGAAGAGGTTGTCCGGATCGTGGAGCTGAGCGCGTCCAGATGGAGAGCGCAGGAAAGTATGCCGGACGGAGAGTGACCAGAGGGCTTTTGCAGCTTCCTGCCTGAACCGGGACATGGAATATGAGGAATAGAAGCATGGCTGATGAAAAAAGGGTAACATCCGGTACAGCGGCTTCGAAAAAAGCAGCTGCGCCGAGACGGACAGCAAAAGCAGCGCAGGAAAAAGCTGCCGCTGCGGGAACGGAAATTGTGAATCAGGAAACAAAACATACAACATCCAACAAGGAGGAAAAGAAAATGACACAGGAAGCATTGGGAATGATTGAAACCAGAGGACTGACAGCGGCAATCGAGGCGGCAGATCAGATGTGCAAGGCGGCAAATGTAACGCTGGTAGGCACAGAGAAGATTGGCTCCGGCCTGGTAACAGTGATGGTGCGCGGGGATGTAGGCGCGGTAAAATCTGCGGTAGAGAGCGGCAGCGCGGCAGCGTCCAGACTGGGCGAGCTGGTAGCGACTCATGTGATCCCGAGACCGCACACCGATGTAGAGAAAATCCTTCCGGTATTGAAGTAAAACAGGGTTACTGGTCACAACCCGACCACGCACTAATAGACTGTATCGGAAGACCTTATGCATAATGCGCAGAATGCACATGGAATTACGATACAGGCTATTAGCTGCGAAGTACGTATGAAAGTGTATTTTTAAGCGGGAACGTGAACAGGAACGAATGAAAAGATAAGGAAAAGATGCAGCTGCGCGGAATGAACCATCGAAAAACGAGAATTTCTGCGCAGCTGCGGAAAGCAGGTGCATCCTTGGAAACAGCGAATGTAGAACAAATTACGAGACTGGTGCTGGAAGCCATCAGTCGGATGGAGACAGAGAAAAGGAACGGTGGATTTGCCGTTCCGGTTGGCGTTTCTGCGAGGCATGTTCACCTGACCCAGGAGCATGTAGAAGCGCTGTTTGGCTCAGGCTATCACCTTACGAAGCGCAAGGAGCTGATGGGCGGGCAGTTCGCTTCCAATGAGACGGTAACGATTGTGGGTCTGAAGCTGCGCGCGATTGAAAATGTCCGCGTACTAGGCCCGGTGCGCAAGGCTTCACAGGTGGAGGTTTCCGCTACGGACGCGATTCGGCTAGGCATGAAGGTTCCGGTTCGGGAATCCGGTGATATTAAGGGAAGCGCACCGATTGCTGTTGTTGGACCGAAAGGCGCCATTTATCTGAATGAAGGCTGCATAATTGCCATGCGTCATATACATATGTCTCCTGCCGATGCGCAGGCGGCTGGCGTCAGGGACGGCGATTTTGTCTCTGTTCGGGCGGATAATGAGCGCGGCGCGATTTTTGATCATGTAAAAATTCGTGTGGATAAAAGCTTTACACTGGAAATGCACATTGATACGGATGAGGCGAATGCGGCACAGATCGCCACAGGAGATCGGGTGACAATTGTAAACTGATGCGTGCGGACGCACAGGGCGGTTTACTGTTTTGCAGTATGCATTCGGAGCGGCGGACAGGGGGAAGCGCTTTCCTCTGTCTGGTTTATATGGCGCGGGGAGGCGTGGAAATGATTGTAGGGAAGGTAGTTGGCAGCGTGGTCTCCACGCGCAAAAGCGAGAAATTAATCGGAAGTAAATTCATGATTGTAGAGCCTGTGCCGCGTATGGCTTCTGGTCAGGGGCAGCTGGTAGCGATTGATATTATCGGCGCCGGGATCGGGGAATATGTGCTTGTGGTGCAGGGTAGTGCCGCCAGAATTGGATGCGGGGCAGATACTGCGCCTGTAGACGCGGCAATTGTCGGCATTATTGATGACGCCAGCGACATTTTGTGATGTGACAGGCGTTTCGGCCTGATCGAAGCGGAAAAGTATCGGCTTCGTTCAGGATCGGTTGAGGCGAATTGGAAAGTAAATGGAGTAACACTATGGAGATAAAAGAACTTCAGGACATCCTTCAATCATGTGGCGTAGTGGGAGCGGGCGGAGCCGGTTTCCCGACTTACGCAAAGCTGACAGACAAAGCAGATACGATTCTTCTGAATTGTGCGGAGTGCGAGCCGCTTCTGAAGCTGCATCGGCAGCTTCTGGAACACCATGCGTATGAGATCATGAAGACATTCCATCTGATCGCGCAGACAGTGGGCGCTGCCGAAGCGATCATTGGTGTGAAAAAATCCTATGTACAGACGGTGCGCGCGCTGCAGCAGCACATTGAGGAATTCCCAGGGATGCGTCTAAAGCTGCTGGACGAGGCATATCCGATGGGCGACGAGGTGGTGCTGATCTATGAGGCAACCGGGCGTGTCGTGCGGCCGGGCGGTCTGCCGATTGAGCAGGGTGTCGCGGTATTTAATGTAGAGACTGTTTATAACGCATACTGTGCGCTGGAGCAGAAAAAACCTGTGACAGACAAATACGTATCAGTTGTGGCGGAAGTCAGTCATCCGGTGACGGTGCGGGTGCCGATTGGCTGTACGCTGGACGATGTGGTGGCACTCGCGGGGAATGTTACCGTCAGCGATCCGGTCTATTTTGTCGGCGGGCCGATGATGGGACGTATTGGCAGCGGCGATGAGCCGGTTACAAAGACGACAAATGCGGTTCTGGTTCTCCCGAAGGATCACACGATTGTCAGAAAGAAGCAGAGAACCTCTTCGATTGACCTGAAGCGGGCGGCTTCTATCTGCTGTCAGTGCAGTACCTGTACGGATCTTTGTCCGCGTCATGCCCTGGGGCATCCCATTGACCCGGCAAGGTTCATGAGGGCGGCGGCAAACCAGGATTTCCGGGATCTGAATCCGTATCTGGACGCTTCATTTTGCAGCTCCTGCGGCGTCTGTGAAATGTATGCCTGTCCGCAGAGTCTCGCCCCACGGTCTCTGCTTGCGGATATGAAGGCTGGTTTGCGGCAGGCGGGGGTACGGCCGCCGCAGAATGTACAGGCTGCGTCGGTGCGTCCTTCCAGAGAATACCGAAAGGTGCCGGAGGAGCGGCTGATGGCTCGTCTCGGACTTTCGCGGTATGACGTGGACGCTCCGATGGATGAGACTCTGGCGCCAGCTTCTAAAGTGAAGATTCTTCTGAGCCAGCACATTGGCGCTCCAGCGAAGGCCATTGTCAAAGCTGGTGCTGAGGTGAGCCGGGGGCAGATGATTGCCAGTCCCGCGCAGGGACTGAGTGTGGGAATCCACGCGTCGATTGACGGGAAAGTGACAGAAGTGACAGACCGCCATATTGTAATCGCGGCGGTTTCTTAATGGTTTGTATTGGCGCGGCAAACCCGATTTTCAAGTTTGCAAATGGCAGTGCGCAGCGGAAAGGATAGCACAGCGATGAGTAAAGCGATTGGAATGATAGAGTTTAAGACGACCGCCGCCGGTATTACCGCGGCGGACGCTATGGTAAAAACAGCTGAGGTAGAGCTGATCGAGGCGCAGACGGTATGTCCCGGAAAATACATTGCCATCATTGCCGGAGATCTGAGCGCAGTCAAGGCGGCGGTAGAGACAGCGGTTACTTCGTATGAAGACAAATGCATTGACAGCTTTGTCCTGGGGAATCCGCATGAGTCGATTTTTCCGGCGATCTATGGCACCTCTCAGGTGAAAGAGATCAGCGCGCTCGGTATTCTGGAAACCTATGACGCGGCGTCTATTATTGAGGCGGCGGATCAGGCAGCAAAGACGGCCATCGTAGAGCTGATCGAGCTGCGTATCGCAAAGGGTATGTGTGGGAAGTCTTATATGCTGATTACCGGAGAAGTGTCTGCTGTAGAGGCATCCATTGAGCGTGCGAAGCAGCTGGTGGCGGAGAAAGGCATGTATCTGGACTCTTCGGTTATCGCGCATCCGGATCGGAGGATGACAGAGAAGCTTCTGTAAAGTGCTTGTCGGCGGGAACTGACTGTGGAAATCGTGCGGCGGAAAGAATGGCCGAAGCTTTGCGGCGAAACAAAGACATAGATTTTGTGACCTGGAGGATGAAACCCCTATGCTGGCACTGGAAAGACGAAATGAAATCCTGGAAAAGCTGCAAATCGAGAAGCGTGTGGTGGTCTCGGAGCTCAGCCTGCAATATGGCGTTTCTGAGGAGACGATACGGCGGGATCTGGATAAGCTGGAAAAAGAAGGGTATGCGACCAAAAGCTATGGCGGCGCTGTGATTAATGAAAATATCGGCATTGATCTTCCTTTTAATATCAGAAAAAACCAGAATGTACAGGGAAAGCAGAGGATTGCGGAGCTTGCGGCTTCTCTGGTAGAGGATGGGGATCATATTATTCTGGATGCCAGCAGCACAGCCGTTTTTGTGGCGAAAGTGCTAAAGGAAACAAAAAGCCGTCTTTCTGTCCTTACGAATTCCATGGAGATTTTGCTGTCTCTGACAGATGCGCCGGAATGGGAGATTATTTCGACCGGGGGCGTGATGGACGAGCGTTATCTGACATTTATCGGGATTGAGGCGGAGCAGTCGATTCGCGCGCATTTTGCGGATAAGGTTATTTTTTCCTGCAAAGCGCTTAGCCGGGAGAGAGGCTATATGGAATCCAAGGATTCCCTTGCCGGGATAAAAAGGACAATGCTTGCATCCGGAAAGACCCGAATCCTGGCAGTGGACAGTACAAAGTTTGGACGGGACGCCTTTGCGATCGTAAGCGATCTGCGGGATGTGGATATTGTTGTGACGGACGAACGGCCGTCTGAAATATGGATGCGTGATTTTGAGCGGGCGGGCGTCAGATGCATTTATCCTGGTGCCTGATTTACTGCTGCATATAAAAGCTGATTTTGCTCCATTCCCTGGAATTTATGCTTCCTTTCGGCCATTTTGCAACAAAATCCATAAGGAAATATGAAGATTTTCCTAAGTGGTAGACAGGAAAAAGGAAAATATGGTAATATATTCTTCATGAGTCCAGTTATAAGATCTTGGAAGGGGAGGAGATACAATGAAGAAAAAACTGATCTTATTATTGACTGTTTTCCTGATTTCCGGTCTGCCATTTGGAATGGAATGTCAGGTAAATGCCGAGGAGAGTATTTCTGAAACGACAGAAAATGCGGATGCAGCCAAGTACGTGGATACGGCTTTGTTGCAGGAAGAGACGGCAGCCGTGGCTGAGATGGCTGCGGAAGCGGCGTCGAAGGAAATGACGGAAGCCGGGACGGAACAATCCGCTGCGGCTGTCGCGGAGGTGTCGGCTGAGTCAGAGACGAATACAACTGAAATGACTGTTACAGAGGCAGAGACAAATGAATCAGAACTGACTGCCGCAGAAGCAGAGACGAAGGAGTCATCTGCGACTGGCACAGAGACGACAGCGGAGCCGGAGGCGGGCGAAGCTGCTGCGACGATCACGGAGACCGAGACGGAAACGTCTGTGGAGACCGAGACAGAAACCTCTGCTGAGACCGAGGCGGAAACGTCTGTGGAGACTGAAACAGAAACATCTACGGAAACCGAGACAGAAACTTCTTCTGAAACCGAGTCGGAGACTGAGACTGAGGGTCTGCTGCTGGGATCTGGAGCTTTGCTGCAGGGTTTCGTAACGACGGACCAATCTACGTATTATTATGTGGACGGCGTGGCGCAGACCGGTTTGCTTAAGATTGAGGGCTACTGGTATTACTTTTCGGCGGACGGCGTTATGCAGACCGGCTGGCAGACGGTAGGAAAATCGACTTATTATTTCTATAAGGCTGCGAAGAACAGTGTGCCAAAGGGAGCGGCAGCCACGGGTCTGCTTAAGATCAGCAGTGATCGATATTATTTTTCGGCAGACGGTGTTATGCAGACGGGCTGGCAGACAGTAGGGAGAAGCAAATATTATTTCTATAAGAGCGCAAAAGGCTCCACACTGAAGGGAGCGGCGGCGACCGGGCTGGTTAAGATTGGCAGCTATCGGTATTATTTTTCATCCACCGGGAAGATGAAGACTGGCTGGAAAACGATTGACGGCAGCAAATATTATTTTAATACGGCGGGGTCCGGCAAGGAGTATGGCGCGGCTTTGACGGGCTGGCAGACGATCAACGGCTACAGGTATTATTTCTCAACGGGCGGAAAAGCACAGACGGGCTGGAAGACCATCGACGGCAGCAGGTATTATTTCTCAACGGGCGGAAAAATGCGGACCGGCTGGAAGACCATCGACGGCAGTTAATACTATTTTTCAGCAAGCGGCGTCATGCA
>JAJPXX010000059.1:39454-39760 GCA_021205225.1 Lachnospiraceae bacterium | reverse complement strand
GCAATAACACAGCATAATTATGTATGGCGAAGCATTCAGGAGGGGCGAATGAACAGCAAGAAAATAATTATTATGCCACAGACGCAAGATATACTGGAAACTATGGGTGAACAGATTAAGCTTGCGAGACTTCGGCGGAGGCTTTCTGGAGAACTGGTTTCAGAGAGGGCGGGAATCAGCAGGGCGACATTATGGTCGATTGAGAAGGGGAGTCCCTCTGTGTCCATGGGGGCTTATGCTGCGGTTCTGCACGCTTTAAATAATATGGATAAGGATCTTCTGCTGATTGCCAAAGATGATGAGCTT
>JAJPXX010000059.1:0-39444 GCA_021205225.1 Lachnospiraceae bacterium | reverse complement strand
CTGCAGGATCTGGAGCTTAAAACCGCAAAAAGGGCACCCAGGAGGAAGAAAGATGCCGGGGATGAAGAGTGAGAAAATAATATTTGTATATGCGGACTGGATGAGTACGGAACCACAGCTTATGGGACGGTTGCACGTTTCGGAAAGCAGAGGAAAAGAAATCTTTTCATTTGAGTATGATGAAAGCTGGTTGCACCAGGTTCCTCATTAGGCGGTGCTCGCCCAAAGGCTTCCGTAGAAGCGCCTGATGGGTCATTGTGGATTGCCAAATTTCCGTCCAGACATGATGAGGAAAACGTGGAAGCATGGGAGATGGTAGTTCACGAGCTCGCAGCGGAGTGTGGATTAAATGTACCGGAAGCAAAATTAGAATCTTTCCATGACAGAAGAGGGACTTTTTTGGTTAAACGATTTGATCGCGATGGGAATCGGAGAATTCACTTTTCATCCGCCATGAATTTGCTGGGGCAGACCGATGGGGCTGTTGATGCAGGATATCTGGACATTGCTTCCTTTATCCGTTCTTATGGGGCAAGTCCCAGGGAAGATCTTGCCGAGCTTTGGAAGCGGGTGGTTTTTAGCATAGCCGTTTCGAATACGGATGATCATCTCCGTAACCATGGCTTCCTTCTCACAGATAGCGGATGGAAACTTTCGCCCATGTATGATGTCAATCCATCTATATATGGGAATTTGTTATCACTAGCGATCAGCAGAGAAGATGCAACTATGGATTTTGACCTGGCAATTGATTCAGCAAAGTATTACGATATTACCTCAGAAAAAGCTCGGTCGATTGTAAAGGAGATAAAGGCAGTTGTTTCGGAAAAATGGAAGACAATTGCAAAACAATGCGGATTGGACAGAAGTGCAATCGTACGCATGGAGTCGGCGTTTGCTATGGAATGTAAATAAGGATGAGTCAATAAAGAATGCTGAAAAAATGGCAGAACATAGACACACGAATATCCTCCTCTGGTGCTGTTCGAGGAGGATAAAAAGATATATTACATGGCACTGACTGTATTCGATAAGACCGCAAAGATCAATGGCTTCCTGGAATTTTTGCGGGAGCCGATGGTGAAAACATGGGATAGAAAAATCAGCTCACCCTCCCATGCTCTACGGAATACGTTTTATCAGCGATCCGCATGGTGGATTGCCGGTGGGAGACCAGTACGATGGTCTTGCCTTCCTGTTCTTCTTCCAGTGACTGCAGAATGACTGCCTCATTCAGACTGTCGAGGTTGCTGGTTGGTTCGTCCAGCAATAAGAACGGCGCATTATGAAGAAACGCCCGCGCGAGTCCCAGCCGCTGCCGTTCCCCTCCGGAGAGCGTGCTCCCCAACTCGCCTACGGGGGTATCATATCCTTGCGGAAGCGTCATAATGAAATCATGGACGGATGCTTTTTTGCAGGCAGTCTTAATCTCCTCGTCGGTAGCGCCCAGTCTGGCAATCCGCAGATTGTTGCGGATGCTGTCGTGGAAAAGATGCGTCTCCTGTGTGACGAAGCTCTCCATGCCGCGAAGGTCTGCCGTGTTAATCTGATCTACGGAGGTGCCGGAAATTGCAATCGTTCCCTGATTTACCGTCCAGAAGCGCATCAGCAGCTTCAGCAGGGTAGATTTTCCGCTGCCGCTTTTGCCGGTAATACCGATGATCTGATGCTCCGGGAAATCAACAGAGACATCCTGTAAAATGATTTCAGATGAAGCTTCCATAGCCTGTGCCGGTCTTTTCGTGGAGATACCATCTGTTACGGAGTGAGAAGGTTTTTGGGTGTCTTCATAGGAAAAGGTTACGTGTTCTGCGGATGCTCCGTGAAAACGGATTTCCGGCTGGCCGGCGATCTCCTCTGTGACCGGCGATTCCTCCAGGATATCCAGTACCCGGTTGCCTGCCGCAAATGTGTTTTGCAGGGTACTGCCAAGAGCGGCCAGTGCGACCGCCGGGCCGAAGGAGGAAAAGAGTGCTATGGTAGGGATCAGCACCCCTGCAAAGGCTACCTTCCCCTGGCAGAAGAGCGAAGACGAGATAAAAAGCATCATGCAGTCAAAAAACAGAATGACGGTATTCGTTACGGCATTGTTCAGACCTTGATTTTGTTTCATCCGTTCCTCGTCTTTGGAGAGGGCGTTTGTCTGTGCGTTCATTTCTGCCAGGCGTTTGCTGCCCTGGTGATACTGGATGGTTTCGGTAAGCCCGCGCATACTTTCCAGTACAAAGCTAGAGAGCTCGCCGGATTTTGTGCGGAACTGCAGACCCGTATCTCCGCTTAAACGGGAAGCAGCCAGCGGAATGACAATGCCAACCACCAGATATGCGGCCAGCGCCAGCAGTCCAAGTACCCAGTGGAAAGAGCCGATAAACAGGCACAGAAGCACCGTGTACAAAAACGCGATGGCTGCCGGGGAGATGGTATGAGCGTAGAAGACTTCCAGAAGCTCGATATCGGAAGTGATGACAGAGATCAGATCGCCTCTGTCACGCCCTTCCAGTTTGGCCGGACAGAGCTTCCGCAGCGCGCGAAATACTTTGTCACGGATCAGTGCCAGCAGCTTGAATGCAATAAAATGGTTGCAGGCCTGTTCCCCATAGCGCAGTCCCGCCCGCAGGACGGCAAACAGAATTACACAGGCAAAAATCGTGCCGAGCGGGAATGGTGTATCCATGCCCAGCAAGTCAAGCACGGCATAGCCGCCGAACACAGTAATAAAAGTGGCGCATAAGTGACCCGCCAGTCCCATGCAGATGGCCAGAATCATATATCCCGTCAGTGGCTTTACCAGGCCGATCAGCCGCAGCATCACGGTAAACCCGCTTCTCTTTTTCAAAGTTTTATTATCTGGAGTACCGTTATTTAAGGTTTTGCTGTTCATGCTCATTCACCATCCTTTCCACAGGTTCGTCTTACTCGAAGCGAATTTTCCTGAGCGGTTCCATACTTTTCCAGATTTTGCTGTGCCTTCCAGAGTGCGGCGTAGTAGCCATCCTTTGCAAGCAGCGCTTCGTGCTTCCCTTCCTCAACGACAACTCCGGCGTCCATCACATAAATGCGGTCGGAATTTGTCACGTTCGCCAGGCGGTGAGAGATTAAAATCACCGTTTTTCGCTTCGCCAGGGCATGAATCTGTGCCATAATATCGTTTTCGCTTTCCACATCGATATTGGACGTGGCTTCGTCAAAAATGTAAATCGGACTGTCATGGAGCAGCGCCCGTGCCAGCGCAAGCCGCTGCCGCTGTCCGCCGGAGAGGTTGCCGCCCTGTTCGGTCAGGCGGGTATTCAGACCGTCTGCCGTGTTTTTCTCCTTTGTGAGGGCTTTGTTAGCAAGACCCGTCTGCGCAGAGGAAGCATTTCCTCTCAGGAAGTCTGCCAGCTTTACCTGCTCAAGGACTTCCCACAGTTTTTTATCATTGGCATCCGGGTCGCCCATCAGAAGATTGTCGCGGACAGTGCCTTTAAAGAGATAGCTCTGGTGACTGACGTAGGTAATGCTTTCCATCAGACTTGCTTCCCTGATTTCCCGTAATTCTATACCGCCAATGGTGACGCTGCCCTGATAATTTCGATTCCGTCCCATCAGGATGGACGCAATCGTAGATTTGCCGCAGCCGGATTCTCCTACGATTGAAATAAAGCTTCCTCTGGGAAAATCCATGTGAATCCCATGCAGAACTTCCCGATCCGGTGCATGGTCTTGTGTGTCTATAGTAATGGTGGCATCCGCCGATCGGTCAGCCTGATTCTTCGCGGCGTGAACGGATGCTTTATCACGTTCCTCCTTCGCAGCTGGAGCGGCTGATGCTGCGTTATAAGAAAATCGAAGCCCTCGCAGGACAATATTTCCATCCGCCGGAGGTTCGCTCATTTTTTGCTCTGCTTCCGGCAAATCCAGCAGGCGAAAGATCTTGTCACTGGCCGCCATGCCGTTCATGGCAATGTGAAAGTAGGAACCAAGCTGACGCATGGGCAGAAAGAAATCCGCGCCAAGCAGGATGATGAGCAGACAGCCCGCAAGGCTGACATGTCCTGCCCGATATTGTGTAGCGGCCATGATGATACCCAGTGCCGCGCCGCCATAGGCGATAAAATCCATAATAGTGATGGAATTCAGCTGCATGGTCAGCACCTTCATGGTGATGCGGCGAAATTTTTCCGCCTCCTCATTCATTTCCTGCTGTTTAAATTCATCAGCCTGATAAATTTTCAGCGTGGTCAGGCCCTGCAGGTTTTCCAGAAAGGTATCGCCCAGAGCGGTATATTGTCCCCAGTATTTACTGAGCAGCTTTTTCGCCCAGGTCTGCACCGCTGCAATCGCCACCGGGATCAGCGGCACACATACCAGCAGGACGATGGCCGAGGGCACATTAAAGGTACACAGATAGACAAAGAGTGTCAGCGGAGCCAGCATGGCATAAAAAAACTGGGGCAGATATGCGCCAAAATAGGTTTCCAGCTGATCCACACCCTCTACAGCTACCTGTACGACCTCGGATGTCTGCACCTGTTCATGATAAGAAGCACCTAGGCGCAGCAGCTTTTCATAAATCTGCGCCCGCAGCGTTCGTTTGACAGCCTTCGATGAGAGGAAACTCATCCGCGACGCGCCCAGCGTACAGACGAAGCGCACCGCGATCGCTGCCAGAATGACTGCTATCGTGACCTGGCCGGCTGACCAGAGCGCTTCATTTGTTCTATCAGCAAATATACCCGCGAGATATCTTGTGATGCCTGTCATCATGACGATATTTGCCAATAACGAACACCACTGAAAGATCACATTCCCGATGATGTATTTCATACTTCCGCTGACCGTGCCGATCAGCCGTTTATCAATCATCATTATTTTGTACCTCTTTCCTTCATTTCTTTCTTTGTTTCTACTACACGTCGTTTTGCATTAACGCAAAAAAATAATTGACTGATTTTTATATTCGTGTTAGAATCGCCTTGTTTTGGTTAGATAAATATAACAAAAGATAGCCTTATCTGTCAACAAAAATTTGGCTTGTCCGGATGGAGCACCTTATTGCAATGCCTCGGATGATGTGTCTGGACGGACGCCTCAATGGAACTGGAAGCGCAGAATTACAGGAGGATTCCATGAGAGTAAAGAAGATAGTATACACAGTATTGGGATTTTTGTTTTTAGGATTAGGAGCAGTTGGCACGGTTCTGCCGATTCTTCCGACCGTTCCTTTTTTGATGCTTGCGGCATTTTGTTTTGGAAAAAGCTCGGAAAAACTGAACAGCTGGTTCAAAGGAACGAAGCTGTACAAAAATAATCTGGAGACTTTTGTCAAAGGCGAAGGGATGACCATGAAGACGAAGCTGCGGATTGTCTGCACAGTGACGGTCATTATGGCGCTCGGATTCGCTATGATGTCAAGAGTTCCTGTGGGACGCGCGATTCTGGCTGTTGTATGGGTGTGCCATCTGCTGTATTTTTTCCTGGGCGTGAAAACGATAGAAAGCCTGTAGTTATGTCTTGACACGAATCTTCAAAAATGCTATAGTCCAAACAAATTCACGAAAGGTTAAATGGTGAGGAAATGACGAATAGATAGTTTGATTTAAGTGATGCGAACAGACTTATGATAGCTGCCGTTTGCGGTTTATTATTTGTGTACACTGAATCAGACAATCTTTCTCCTCAATTTAGCCTTTTTATAGCTGTTTATGACAGCTTTTTAAGTGCAGGGCGGATTCATGGCCTGTGTTATGTGTCCTGCTCGATTCATAAAGGGATAAATTTGCGTGAGAGTCTGATTTGGGAAAATCAGGCTCACTTTTTTATGCAAACGGCCGCGCAAGGAAGGTGATTGTATGCTGCAATTTAAAAATGTGACAATCACGCATCGGAAGGATTTGCGCGTGATTTTAGAGGACTTTCACTGTGTCCTGCATGCTGGTGATAAGGCAGTCATGATTGGTGAGGAAGGAAATGGAAAGTCAACGTTATTAAAGTGGATGTATGAGCCAACCCTTTTGGATGGCTACGCGCAGTATCAGGGGGAAAGGGTGATTCCTCATGAACGGCTCGCATATCTGCCGCAGGAACTTTCTCTGAGCGATGCTTCCAAAACGGTATATGAATTCTTTTCAGAAAAACCGTGCTTTTGGGAGAAAAATCCGGGGGAACTTGCGAAGCAGGCTAAGTTGGTGGGACTTACGGCCGAAATCTATTATCTGGATCAGCAGATGGGGTGTCTGTCCGGGGGAGAAAAGGTGAAGGTGCAGATGCTGCGGCTTTTGCTCACAGATCCTGCGGTATTGCTCCTGGATGAACCATCGAATGATATTGATATAGAAACGCTGCAGTGGATGGAGGAGCTGATTGCAGGATGGCCGAATATTGTTGTTTTTATTTCGCATGATGAGGTGCTGATTGAACATACGGCGAATATGGTGATTCATCTGGAGCAGGTTTATCGAAAACAGAAGAGCCGCTGCACAGTCGTCAGGATGCCCTGGCTTTCTTACACAGAGGAGCGTCTGCATCAGTTTCAGAAGCAAAGACAGCTGGCGGTCAATGACCAGAGAGAAAAACGGATGCGGGATGAAAAATACCGCCGGATGGAGCAGCAGGTACAGAACAATCTGAGAGAGACAAAAAATGACCATGCCGGTCGGCTCCTGAAAAAGAAAATGCACGCGGTAAAATCTATGGAACATCGTTTTGAGCGGGAAAATGCCAAAATGGTGCCGATGCCGGTGCAGGAAGAAGCGATTTTCTTTAAAATGGGCGGCAAAGAGACAAAAATCCCTGCGGGAAAAACAGTGCTGGAATGCGAAATCCCGGAACTGTTTACAACGGATGGCTCCTGGCTGCTGGCAAAGAATGTCCGTCTGCGCATCCGGGGTGCAGAAAGGGTTGTGATTGTCGGAAAAAATGGCGTGGGAAAGACCACACTGCTTCGTAAAATCGCAGAAGAGCTTTTATCTCGCTCCGATATTCGAGCCGGATATATGCCGCAGAATTATGAGGAATTATTGCCTGCGCGGATGAATGTGATTCGGTATTTATCGGAAACTGGCGAAAAAGAGGAGCAGACCCGTCTGCGCACGTATTTGGGCGCGCTGAAATTTACAGAGGACGAGATGCTGCATCCGCTTGATGAGCTTTCCGGAGGACAAAGAGCGAAAGTGTTGCTTTTAAAGTTAAGCCTGTCCGGAGCGAATGTGCTGATACTGGATGAGCCGACCAGAAACTTTTCACCGCTTTCCGGGCCTGTGATTCGAACGATATTGCGGGAATTTCCAGGAGCGATTATAAGTGTGTCTCATGACCGGAAATATATTGACGAGGTATGCACAAAGATATATGAACTGACGGCGGATGGATTAAAAGCGGTTGGCAGATAGAGTAACAGTTCATTGTACAGACCACAGACCTGCGACCTGCTGTTCTGAACAGTTACGTTTTTTTAATGAAGGGAGAAGCTTATGGATTGGAAAACAGTGAAAAAAATAGATGCTCACGTGCATCTGGTGCCTCCGGAAACACTGGAGTGGATCGATGGTGTATGGAAGCAGGCGAACCCATCTGTTTATCTGGAGCTGATGGAAAAATATCATGTACAGAAGGCGCTCCTCGTTCCGATTAATGAGGGACAAAGCTATTATCGGGACTGTAGTCGGACAAATCAGTGGCTTGGCAATATGATGGATAACTCAGACGGAAAATTCATTGCATTTGCAGATGGCCTTCCTCTGGGTGGGTACTTTTATGATACCGCGCCCTATTCTCTGGAGCAGGCAGTGGAGGAGTATGGATTGAAAGGCCTGAAATTGCACCCGTCGAATCTTGGCATCCCGATAGATTCGCTGGAAATGGTGCCGGTTGTCCGTGAGGCATGTGATTTGCATGTGCCGATTATGATTCATTCTTATCCCTATGGCGGAACCGATTTTTCACTGTGCGCACCGGATCGGATACATAATCTGTCGAGAGTCTTTCCGGATGGTACGTTTATCATTTCCCATCTGGGAGGCTGTCGCTGGCAGGATGCACTTGAAGGTTCAGAATATGTCGATATTTCCACATTCCTGCCAGAGCTTGTGAGAATTTACGGTATTCCAATGGCAAATCGAATTTTAAGGGAATTTGGTGCAAAAAGATTGATTTTTGCTACGGATTATCCACAGGTACATGGCGTGGAGCCACAGGACATTTATGAAACGTATTGTGATATATTGAATCAGATGGATTTTACGGATGAGGAAATTGAGAAAATTGCATTCCGGAATATCAGTGAGATTTTAGACTTGCCGGAATGAACGGAGAGAGGGAATGGATTTGAAAGAAAAATCTCATTGAACAAGTTTCCCATTTATGCTATTCTTTGCTTGCAGTAAATGATATTGAAATGCACAGGGGAGGATATGGAATTTTGAAACTTATATTGATACGGCACGGTGACCCGGACTATACGATTGACTCTCTGACAGAAAAAGGCTGGAAAGAGGCGGAATATCTCTCCGAGCGGATTGCGAAGCTGGATGTCCGCGATTTTTATGTATCTCCGCTTGGCCGGGCAAGGGATACCGCGTCGCTGACATTGAAACGAATGAACAGGACGGCGACGGAATGTGCCTGGCTGCGCGAGTTTGCACCACGGATTAATCGTCCGGACCGTGAGGATTCCCCGGTCTGCTGGGACTGGCTGCCGCAGGACTGGGTACAGGACGAGCGCTTTTACCGCTATGACGAGTGGTATGAGCCGTCGATTATGAGTGAAGGAAAAGTCGGAGAAGAGTATCGCTGGGTGACGGAGAACTTCGATGCGCTTCTGGCAAAATATGGCTACGTGCGGGATGGTCATGTCTATCGGGCGGAGCAGGGGAACAATGACACGCTTGTGTTTTTCTGTCATTTCGGAGTGACCTGTGTCCTGATTGGGCATCTGATCGGCGTTTCGCCGATGGCGCTCTGGCATGGGCTTTGTTCAGCGCCGACATCCGTCAGCACGATTGTGACCGAGGAGCGGCGGAAGGGCATTGTCAGCTTCCGGATGAGTTCATTCGGGGACACGTCGCATCTCTATGTAAAAGATGAACCGCCCGCATTTTCTGCGCGGTTCTGCGAGTGCTGGGAGAACGACGAGCGGCATGACTGAGAAGCGAGTTTGCCTGAAGAAAGGGTTTTGTGCGGGGAACGCTGCTTAGAAAGGGAAGCGAATAAGATGGAGACAGAAAGACTGTATTATCAGGACGCATATATAAAAGAATTCACTGCGATGGTACTTGACTGCCGCGAGGGGAAAAAAGGCTATGAGATTGTGCTCTCCGCGACGGCGTTTTATCCGGAAGGCGGCGGACAGCCATATGATATGGGAATTTTGCGGCCGGTGATGGAAACGTCCCCTCGCTGTGCTTTGGCGGGCGCTGTTCATGTTCTGGAGGTCCATGAAAAAGAGGGCGAGCTGATCCATTACACAGATGCGCCGCTGGAGATTGGCTCACAGGTGCATGGAACGATTGACTGGGCGCGGCGTTTTGACCTGATGCAGCAGCACTCCGGTGAGCACATTGTGAGTGGCCTGGTGCATGCCGCGTATGGTTATGACAATGTAGGCTTTCATATGGGAAGCGATGTGATCACGATTGATTTCAATGGGGAACTGGATGAGGAAGCATTGCACCAGATTGAGGCCAGAACAAATGAGGTCATCTGGCAGAACCAGGAGACGCATATTTTTTATCCATCCGCTGAAGAATTAAAGACCCTGCCATACCGGAGCAAAAAAGAGCTGACCGGTGCGGTGCGGATCGTGGAGTTTCCGGTCAGACAGGAAAACCTTTCCGATACGGCGAGGGCAGATCGCGCCTGCGATATAAGAAACACTGCGTGTTTGGCAGGCGCTAATGACAGCGGCATTGCGAGTCTTCCTTACGCAGACCTGTGCGCCTGCTGTGGTACGCATGTGGCGCGCGCCGGGGAAATCGGCATGGTAAAGCTTCTGTCAGTGGTAAAGTTCCGGGAGGGCGTCCGTGTGGAAATGATCTGCGGAAAGCGTGTGTTGGATTACCTGAACATGGTGAACGCGCAGAATCATCAGATTTCGGTCCTGCTCTCCGCAAAGCCGGATAAGACTGCAGAGGCAGTAAAACGGAGTATGGATGAAAACTACCGGCTGAAAGGGCGGTTGCTTACGCTGGAGGAAAAGCTGTTCGCGCAGGAGGCAGAGCGTCTGGCGGGCAGAGGGGATGTGCTTTTGTTTGAAAAAGAGCTGGATTCCGACAGTGTACGCAAGCTGGCGGTCGCGGTTATGGAGACCTGCGGCGGGCGCTGTGCGGTCTTTTCCGACAACGGAGACGGCTCCTTCAAGTACGCGGTCGGCGAAAAGGATGGCGATCTGCGCGCGCTGGTGAAGGAGATGAACCAGGCGCTTGGCGGGCGCGGCGGCGGTAAACCGTTCTTTGCGCAGGGATCTGTGAAGGCGGGGGAAAGTGAAATTCGGAAATTTTTTCATGAAAAAGACCTTGCCACCCTATAAAAAATGTGCTAGGATAGCCCCAGAAAAAGGCAAAGAAGGAGACTCTGTTTCGGAAACTTGACAGGAATTCGGCGTCACCGACTGAGAGCGCGGATGAAGGGAACGAGACCAAAGGGAACACTCTGGAGCCGACTGTTCGAACCGTTTTGAAAACAGCAGATGGCAGAAAAGAGACTTTCTGTTTACCGTATGAAAGGCATGTTTGAAAAGACACAGTAGGGCAGTACGTAGCACGCGTTAAGTGTATATGAGAGGCAGGTTTTCTGCTTGAACCGGATGCATAGACCCGATGTATTTGTGCGGGTGAGCGGCAGTCGGTGAAAAATGGCAGAGTCTGCAATGCGGGTGGTACCGCGGGTAATGATTATCCGTCCCGGAATATCGATTCAGATGTTCCGGGATTTTTTCGTTCTATAAGGCAAAATCTCCCGGAACGCAGTCAGAAAAACCTCGCCATGTAATTTCTGGCGAAAATGGCGAGGCTTCGTCTTTGGTTCACCTGTGAATCAGGACATGACCTACGTCGCTCTGCAAAATGTGGAGACAGACAGCCAAAAGGAGGAGACCATTATGGAATTTTTATCAGGACTGACACAGAAGGAGACGCTGGAGCTGAGTGAGCTTCTTGCCCCGGAGCGTATCGGCACGGAGGTGAAGGTGAACGGTTTTGTACATTCGATCCGCGATATGGGCGAGGTGTGTTTCGTCGTACTGCGCAAGCGCGAGGGGCTGCTGCAGTGCGTGTTTGAGGAGAACGTATCGGAGCTGTCCGCGAAGAAGCTGCGTGAGTCGCAGACGGTGGAGCTGACCGGTGTGCTGAGTGAGGACGCGCGTGCGCCGCACGGGATTGAACTGCGGGTGAAGAGCGGGGAGATTCTGACGGAGACTTACGCGCCGCTGCCGCTGCCGATTGGTAAATGGAAGCTGAACACTTCTCTGGAGGCGAAGCTGGATAATCGCAGCATTTCTCTGCGGAATGTGCGGGAACGGGCGAAGTTCCGCATTCAGGAGGGTCTGGTGCGCGGATTCCGAGAGTATCTGACGCAGCAGCAGTTTACAGAGATTCACACACCGAAGATTGGCGCGAGAGGCGCAGAGGGCGGCGCAAATATTTTCAAGCTGGATTATTTCCACCGTCCGGCGGTGCTGGCACAGAGTCCGCAGTTTTATAAGCAGATGATGGTGGGTGTGTTTGACCGTGTGTTTGAGACCGGGCCGGTGTTCCGCGCGGAGAAGCACAATACAAAGCGCCACCTGAATGAATATACGAGCCTGGATTTTGAGATGGGCTATATTGACAGCTATGTGGATATCATGGCGATGGAGACCGGATTTCTTCAGTACACGATGGCGCTGCTTCAGAAGGAATATGCAGAGGAACTGCGCATCCTGAATGTAACGCTGCCGGAAACGGAGAAGATTCCGATGGTGCGGTTTGACAAGGCCAAAGAGCTTGTCTCGGAAAAATACAACCGTAAGATTCGCAATCCGTTCGACCTGGAGCCGGAGGAAGAGAATCTGATCGGCCGTTACTTTAAAGAGGAGTACGGCGCGGACTTTGTGTTTGTAACACATTATCCGTCGAAAAAGAGACCGTTTTACGCGATGGACGACCCGGCAGATCCGCGGTTTACGCTGAGCTTTGACCTGCTGTTCCGCGGATTGGAAATCACAACGGGCGGACAGCGAATTCATGATTACCAGATGCTGCGTGAAAAAATCGCGGCGCGGGGTATGACGGAGGAAGGCATGGATATGTACCTCGATACCTTTAAATACGGTATGCCGAAGCATGGGGGGCTCGGAATCGGCCTGGAGCGCCTGACAATGAAGCTGGTTGGGGAGGAGAATGTCCGGGAGACGACGCTCTTCCCGCGTGACCTTTCGAGACTGGAGCCGTAGTATTACAATTGATCAGGCAAAGAACTAAACTTTAGGAGTTGTTAAGAATTAACTTTGCATATGACGCAGGATAAATCTTTATATGCAAGGCGGAGGAAAGAGGCGTACCGGGGTACGTCGATTGACGACAACGCAGCATAGAAAGATTTAGACAAGTCAGATGTAAAGATTAATTCTTTAACAGATCCTTAGGGCGGGAGGAACGAAAAGGTGCAGAGAATCTGGCTGCGCAAAGTGACTGAAGTAAAAGTGAGATATGCTTCGCGAACCACTGCGCAGGCCACATATCTGGCACGATTCCGGTGTCTGGTAAAATAGGAGGAGAACATGGCAAATATTATCAGTGACGAGACGATTGAATATGTTGGCATTCTGGCGAAGCTGGAGCTGTCCGATGAGGAGAAGGAGCAGGCGAAGAAGGATATCGGCCGGATGCTCGATTATGTAGATAAATTAAATGAACTGGATACGTCCGGTGTGGAGCCGATGTCTCATGTATTTCCGGTCAGCAACGTGTTCCGCGAGGATGTCGTGACCAATGGGGATGAGCACGAAGCGACGCTGAAAAACGCGCCTGCGGCGAAGGAGCAGTCCTTTATGGTGCCGAAGACAGTAGAGTGACCTGTGAAGGATTTTCCGGAAGAAAGATGAAAGACAGATACAGCAATCAGGAATTGTGCGGGATGCATGACCTGTAACGAGTAATCAGGAAAGGGATGACGACATGCAGATTACGGAACGGACTGCCCTGGAGCTTGGCAGAATGATAAAGAAAAAAGAAATCTCTGTCCGTGAAGCGGTGGATGCCTCTTATCAGCGCATCGCGGCGCTGGACGGTGAGCTGAACAGCTATGTGACGCTGGATCAGGAGGCGGCGTATGCCCGCGCGGATCAGGTGCAGGCGGGCATCGAGGACGGCAGTATCACAGGCCCGCTTGCGGGAGTACCGGCAGCAATCAAGGATAATATCTGTACGGAAGGCCTGCTGACAACCTGCAGCTCTAAGATTTTGTATAATTTCATGCCGACCTATTCGGCGGAAGCAGTTTTGAATATGGAAAAAGCCGGGGCGGTGATCCTCGGAAAGACGAATATGGATGAGTTCGCGATGGGCAGCACGACGGAGACCTCCGCCTTTGGCCCCACGAAAAACCCCTGGAATACCGGTCATGTGCCGGGCGGCTCCTCAGGCGGTTCCTGCGCGGCTGTGGCGGCCGGGGAAGTGCCTTACGCGCTCGGCTCTGATACTGGCGGTTCGATCCGGCAGCCGGGTTCGTTCTGTGGCGTAGTTGGGTTGAAGCCGACTTACGGTACGGTGTCCCGCTATGGACTGATTGCCTATGGCTCTTCGCTTGACCAGATCGGACCGATTGCGAAGGATGTTTCTGACTGCGCGGCGATCCTGGAGATAATTGCCTCCCATGACAAAAAGGACAGCACCTCGGTAGCACGGACAGACTGTGATTTTACCTCTGCTCTTGTCGATGATGTAAAAGGACTTCGTGTCGGTATTCCGTCGGATTATCTTGGGGAAGGACTGGACGATGAGGTGTGTCAGGCGGTGCTGGATACGGCGGACGTCCTGCGCCAGAAGGGAGCTATTGTTGAAGAATTTGATTTGAGCCTGGTAGAATATGCGATTCCGGCATATTACGTGATTGCTTCTGCGGAGGCGAGTTCGAACCTTTCCCGCTTTGACGGTGTGAAGTATGGCTACCGCGCGGCGGAATATGAGGGTCTCCACAATATGTATAAAAAGAGCCGTTCCGAGGGCTTCGGGGAGGAAGTGAAGCGCCGGATTATGCTCGGTTCGTTCGTCTTAAGCTCCGGTTATTACGACGCTTACTATCTGAAAGCACTGCGCACCAAGGCGCTGATCAAGCAGTCCTTTGACCGCGCGTTTGAAAAATATGACATCATTCTGGCACCGGCGTCGCCGACGACTGCGCCGGAGCTTGGCAAGAGCTTAAGCGACCCGCTGAAGATGTATCTCGGCGATATCTATACGATTTCTGTCAATCTGGCCGGGCTTCCCGGAATTTCTGTACCCTGCCGTCTGGACAGCAAGGGACTGCCGATCGGTGTGCAGATGATTGGCGACTGCTTTAATGAAAAGGCGATTCTGCGCGCGGCCTATGCGTTTGAGCAGGCGCGCGGGCGGTTCCTGGTACCAGAAATTGCAAAGAAAAATAACGCAAATGGTTGTGTATGCCAGAGGAATGCGGATAAATGTAGAGGGAAAGAGACTTCTTTTGCGGCTGCATCCGCGGCAAATGGAACGGAAAGCATACAGAAAACAGCGGCAGATAAGGAGGGCGAATAATATGGCGAAGCAGTATGAGACCGTCATTGGACTGGAGGTTCATGTAGAGCTGGCGACAAAGACCAAGATTTTCTGCGGCTGTTCGACCGCGTTCGGCGCGGCGCCCAATGCGCACACCTGTCCGGTCTGCACCGGAATGCCGGGTTCTCTTCCTGTCCTGAATAAACAGGTGGTGGAGTACGCGATGGCTGTCGGTCTGGCGACCAACTGCGCGATCAACCAGTTCTGCAAATTTGACCGCAAGAATTATTTTTACCCGGATAACCCGCAGAACTACCAGATTTCTCAGCTTTATCTGCCGATCTGCCACGACGGCTATGTGGAGGTTGATACTTCGGCCGGAACGCGCAAAATCGGTATTCATGAGATTCATATGGAGGAGGATGCCGGGAAGCTGATCCACGACGAGTGGGAGGACTGCTCTCTGGTGGACTACAACCGCAGCGGCGTGCCGCTGATTGAGATCGTATCCGAGCCGGATATGCGCAGCGCGGAGGAAGTCATTGCTTATCTGGAAAAGCTGCGCCTGATCATCCAGTATCTGGGCGCTTCCGACTGCAAGCTGCAGGAGGGCTCCATGCGCGCGGACGTCAACCTTTCTGTCCGGGAGCTGGGGACAGAAAAATTTGGCACTCGTACGGAGATGAAGAACCTGAACTCCTTCAAGGCGATTGCGCGTGCGATTGACGGCGAGCGGGAACGGCAGATTGAGCTGCTCGAAGCGGGAAAGCCGGTCATTCAGGAGACCCGCCGCTGGGACGACAACAAAGAATATTCTTATCCGATGCGTTCGAAGGAGGATGCGCACGATTACCGCTATTTCCCCGATCCGGATCTGGTGCCGATCGTGATCAGCGACGAGTGGCTGCAGGCTGTCAGAGACCGTCAGCCAGAGCTGCGCACGGAGAAATTGGCACGATACAAAAAAGAGTTTGACATACCGGAATACGACGCGGGCATCATCACCGAATCCAAGCGCATGGCAGATATTTTTGAAGAGGCGACCGTACTCTGCGGCAAGCCGAAAAAGGTGTCTAACTGGCTGATGGGTGAGACGCTGCGTCTGCTCAAAGAGGAAAATCGCGAGCCAGAGACGCTGGATTTCTCACCGAAGCATCTGGCGAAGCTGATTGATCTGGCAGAAGCCGGAACCATCAACCAGACCGTTGCGAAGGAAGTCTTTGAACAGATTTTCCGCGAGGATGCGGATCCGGAAGTATATGTAGAGGAGCACGGTCTGAAAACGGTCAATGATGAAGGCGAGCTGCGCACCATCGTAGAAGGTGTGATCGCGGCAAATCCGCAGTCTGTGGCGGATTATAAGGGCGGCAAGGAAAAAGCGCTTGGTTTCCTTGTCGGACAGACGATGAAAGCGATGAAGGGTAAGGCAAATCCGGCGGCTGTGAACGCGATGCTGCGCAAGCTGCTGGCCTGATGGGAGAGCGATTCCTGTGTTTTACGAATGTCATATGCATATTTTTATGAATGGCGAGAACTATCGGGCGGCGGCGGCTCATTACAAATTGGGTGTGGACGAGGCGGATATCCGCGAAAAGCTGGCTGCCTATGCCAAAGCCGGAGTGATTTACCTGCGCGATGGCGGCGATCATTATGGGGCGTCGGCGTTAGCGGCGAAGCTGGCACCGGAGTACGGGATTACCTACCGTACTCCGATTTTTGGGATTCACAAAAACGGCCATTATGGTAAGATTGTCGGGCGCGGGTTTGACACGATGAAGGAATACCATCAACTGGTAAAGGAAGCGGGCGCGGCCGGGGCGGATTTTATTAAAATCATGGTATCCGGCATCCTGGATTTTGAGCGTGAGGGCGCACTCACAGAAAGCTCTCTTGACCGGGAAGAAATCCGCGAAATGATACACATTGCCCATGAGGAGGGCTTTGCCGTGATGGCGCACACAAACGGAGCCGACGCGGTGCGGGCGGTGACCGAGGTGGGAGTGGATTCCATCGAGCATGGCAATTTTATGGATGAAGACTGCCTGCTGGCCTTGCGTGACAGCCGGACGATCTGGGTGCCGACCTTTGTGACCATTGCCAACCTGATTGGAAACGGGCGCTACGACGATGCATCGCTGCGCCGTCTCAAAGAACGGCAAGGCGCGATCATTCGAAAGGGTTTTCAATATGGGGTGAAGATTGCGCCGGGCAGCGATGCCGGCGCTTATCGTGTGCCGCACGCGCAGGGTATCCGGGACGAGTATCGGGAGCTTTATGAGCTGTGCACGAGTTTGCCGCATACGGATGAAAAGAAAGAATTTGACCGAAAAATGGAAGATGCAGCACGCGAGGTAGAGGCGAGGTTCCGAAGAGAATAAAAAAGTGTGGAACAGGAGGTTTTTCTGTGGTATACTGAACAAAAATAACGAAGGCGGTGATTGCATGAGTACAAAGCAACGGATTATTCAGCTTCTCGATATCATACCAGAGTATAAAATTGGATATGTTTTGGCATATGTGCAAGGTGTGGCAGCAGACGAAGAAGCGGATGATGATTTTTGCGAAAAGATGCTCGCTGATTATGAAAAAGATACTGATCCGGAAAAAGATGATATATACACTTTGGAAGAGTGCAAGAAAGAATGGGGTCTTGCCTGATGTACCGGATTGTTTTAAAGAAACGTGCAAAAAAGTTTATTGATGGTCTTCCAAAGAATGAGAGAAAACGAATTGTTGCTGAGATTGAAAAACTTCCAGAAGGGGATGATATTAAACCGCTCAAGGGTCATAATGGATTATTGTGTCTCCGGGTAGGCAGCTACCGTATTATTTATGAGGTGGATCATGGAGAACTTATTATAGTTGTAATTGATGCAGGAAACCGGGGAGAAATATACAAAAGATATTAGAAGGAGATTTATGACGATGGAAGCATACAAAAAAGACTTTATTGAGTTTATGGTAGATTGTGACGTACTTCGTTTCGGCGATTTTGTGACGAAGAGCGGGAGAAAGACGCCGTTTTTTATTAATACCGGGTTTTACCGGACAGGAGCGCAGCTTTGCAGGCTGGGTGAATATTATGCGCAGGCGATCAAAGAAAAATTTGGCCTGGATTTCGATGTGCTGTTTGGACCGGCCTATAAGGGGATTCCGCTTTCCGTTGCGGCGACCATGGCGATCAGCGACAAATATGGTGCAGATATCCGCTATTGCTCGAACCGCAAGGAAGTTAAGGATCACGGGGACAAGGGGATTTTGCTCGGCAGCCCGATCTGCAATGGCGACCGCGTGGTGATTATCGAGGATGTGACGACGGCGGGCACTTCGATTCAGGAGACGCTTCCGATTATCCGGGAGCAGGGTGAGGTGGAGGTGCTTGGCCTGGTTGTTTCTGTGGACCGTATGGAGCGCGGCACGGGAGAAAAGAGTGCGCTGCGGCAGATTGAGGAGACTTACGGCATACAGACCACAGCGATTGTTACGATGGCAGAGGTTGTGGAGTATCTGTACGGGCGGAAGTACAAGGGCAGAGTTGTCATCGATGATGAGATAAAGACAGCGATTGACGCGTATTATGAAACATATGGCGCCAGATAAAGGAACCGATCAGAAAATTGCTGCAAAACAGTTTTAACAGTTTGCTTTTGGGTACGGTTGGCAGAACACTGGAAAACGGATAAAGGAAAATGTATGAAAAGAGATGGATGGAACGATGGAAACCGGATATGATGATTGGAAGGAAAAGGAGGACCCGGACATGAATGAACGGATGGTACGAGCGACAGAGAAGGCAGGCGTATGGAATCTGGTGCTCGGCATTGTTGTGCTGGTGACAGGTGTGGCGGCCGGCGTGCTGATGATTCTGAACGCGGTGAGATTGTGGAAGGCCGGTACCGGACTGGGACTCTAAATGAAGGGAAATGCTTTGCCAAGAAAAGTGATTAAAGTGTTGGGCGCGTGCCTGTTTTTGCTGTATATGGCCGGACTGGTTTATTTTCTGTTCCTTTCTGAGGATTACGGGCATGGCGGCGTGGGAGAATATGATTACAATATTTATCCCTTTCGGGAGATCGCCCGCTATATCCGCTACCGGGAATTGCTTGGAATGCGTGCGGTGCTGATCAACCTGGTGGGAAATGTGATCGGATTTATGCCGTTTGGGGCTCTGGTTCCACTGATGGCGCGCGGGGCAAGGCGCGCGTGGCGCATTACACTTCTGAGCCTTGAGATCAGCGCGCTTGTGGAGGTATCACAGCTCATTTTCCATGTCGGCTGTTTTGACGTGGATGATATGATTCTGAATACGCTTGGCGGTCTGCTTGGCTATCTGGCGTTTCGGATAATGAGCAGCTGTTATCTGGCATTTGAGACGCGGAAAGCCGGCGCAGCGCCCCGAACTGGCGGCCGCAGGACAAAAAGGTGCCGGGGAAAAGGCTGACGCAGATAGAAGATAAGAGGACAAAGATGGCGGATAAAAGAGTGTATTCATTTGTGGAAAAAAAGTATTCTGTGAACGGCATCGCGTCGCTGGTAATGGGAGGAATCAGTGCGGTTTTACTTTTGCTGCTGCTGGCGATTTCCTATTGGCTGAAAGGCGGCGCCGGTACATGGATTGGCGCGTGCGGTGTGACGGGAATTGTAATGGCATTGCTGGGGCTGCGGTATGGGTTTGTCAGCTTTCAGGATGACTGTAAGTCAAATCTGCCCGGTAAAGCCGGCATGATCCTCTGTACGGTGGCAATCGTGGGGTGGTTTTTTATCGTGTGCGTCGGGATTGTAAGTATGATGTGAGTGTGCGGAGGGTATAAAAAAAGGAGCGGCAGAAGAAATGAAAACAAACCCGATGAAGCTTATGCAGCTAAAGGGCATGGAGGATCAGCTCATGAACAGCCATCCGAAGCTTTATCCTTTTCTGGAGGCGGCAGCTGTCGCAGTGGACGAAGGAACGGTGATAGCGGTTGAGATGACCACATCTGAGGGCAAGGTACTCCGAAGCAACATCCGTGTGAGCGCGGAGGATATGGAAATGATTCGGAAACTGAAAGAAGTCAGAGAGTAGACGGTGCAGATGCCAGATGGTGGTATTTTGCGCCGTTTTCGTAAAATACTGGTAAATTGTGCAGAACAGTTACAGGCCATAACCCGACGATGCATTTGCCGCGTGGCCAGGCGTATCCCGCACGAAGCGCAGGATGCCGTCTGGCAAGGTTTAAAAACGGAAAGGCAGCAGAATGGCAGGCAGCTTGGAATAATTACAGATAATGGAACATTTTGCGGATTTTTGCATATAATGATACAAGGGACAGATGGTCAGGGGAATACTGGCCTGCCGTTCGAATCAATCATAACACAAGAGAAAGAGGGTGGGCGTATGACGATTCGCGAGCAGACAGAAGAATTGGAATACCAGATATTCAGTCCTTACGCATCCTTTAGCAGAGAGAGCAGGGGGCGGGAAAGGGAGGAGCCGCAGTGTGATATCCGCACTGTATATCAGAGAGACCGGGATCGGATCATCCACAGCAAATCGTTCCGGCGGCTGAAGCAGAAGACGCAGGTTTTCCTGATTCCGGAGGGCGACCATTACCGGACACGCATGACGCATACGCTGGAGGTGTCCCAGCTGGCCCGCACAATCGCGAAAGCGCTTCGGCTGAATGAGGATCTGACGGATGCGATTGCGCTTGGGCATGACCTGGGGCATACGCCGTTCGGACATGCCGGTGAGAGGGCGCTGAATGAGGTGTGTCCGTTCGGGTTCGCGCATTATCAGCAGAGTGTGCGCGTCGTGGAGCTTCTGGAAAAAGCAGGCGAGGGCCTGAACCTGACCTGGGAAGTGCGGGATGGCATCCTGAATCACCGCACGGCGGGGAATCCGCACACGCTGGAGGGCCAGGTGGTAAGATATTGCGACAAGATCGCATACATAAATCATGACATTGACGACGCGGAGCGCGCGGGGATTCTGAAGGAAAGCGATATTCCGGATGAGAGCCGCCGCCTGATCGGAGACACGACAAGAAAGCGCCTGAATACGCTGATTCATGATGTAGTGAATAACAGCGAGGGGCAGGATCACATTGCGATGTCGGAGACGATGGAGACGGCGATGCGTGATTTGCGCGCGTTCATGTTTCAGAGCGTTTATCTGAATCCGGAGGCAAAAAGTGAGGAAGGAAAAGCCATCCGGATGATTCAGGAGCTTTACCGCTATTATAATGAAAAACCGGAGCAGATGCCGCAGGAATATCAGGATTTGATGGAAAAACGCGGGGAGCCGAAGGAAAAAGTGGTCTGCGATTATATTGCGGGGATGACGGATCTTTATTCGATCCGAAAATATACGGAGCTTTTTGTGCCGCAGTCGTGGCAGACGTGATGCAGTTGTTTTTCCGTTTCCCAAAATGCGCGGAAAAAGATGTGATTGTAAGGGAACAAGCCAGATAAATGGATTCCGGCGAGGAGAACGAGACGATGTATTATTCAGATGATGTAATCGAGGAGGTGCGCCTGCGCAGCGATATTGTGAGCGTTGTTTCCGGCTATGTGAAGCTGCAGCGGCGGGGGAGCAATTACTTCGGACTTTGCCCGTTTCATAATGAAAAGTCTCCCTCCTTCTCTGTCAGCCCAGGCAAGCAGATGTATTATTGCTTCGGCTGCGGCGCGGGCGGCGGTGTTTTTAATTTTATTATGGAATATGAAAACTATACGTTTCCGGAGGCCGTGCGTTTTCTGGCAGATCGCGCGGGCATTTCTCTTCCGGAGGAGGAGTATTCCGAGGAGGCCAGGCGGGAGCGGGACAGAAGGAGTAGCGTGCTGGAGATGAATAAGCTCGCAGCGAGGTTTTACTATTTTCAGCTGCGTTCTCCGCAGGGACAGCGCGGTATGGAGTATCTGAAGAACCGGGAGCTTTCCGATGAGACGATGAAGCATTTTGGCCTGGGATATGCCTGCCCGGACGGCAGTATGCTGTACCGTTATCTGAAAAAACAGGGTTATTCGGACGCGCTCTTAAAGGACTCCGGGCTGATGCAGGTGAACGAGCGGCAGGGGATGTATGACAAGTTCTGGAACCGGGTCATTTTTCCCATCATGGATGTAAACAATAAAGTGATTGGCTTTGGCGGGCGCGTGATGGGGGATGGCAAGCCCAAATACCTGAATTCCCCGGAAACGGTCGTTTTTGATAAAAGCCGGAACCTTTACGGACTGAATTTTGCGCGGACATCAAAGGAAAAGAGCCTGCTGGTATGCGAGGGATACATGGATGTCATTTCCATGCACCAGGCGGGGTTTACGAATGCAGTGGCCTCGCTTGGTACGGCGCTGACCAGCCGGCATGCTTCTATTCTGAAACGCTATACGGACGAGGTGATCCTGACGTATGACAGTGATGAGGCGGGGATCAGGGCTGCGCTGCGGGCGATTCCGCTTTTGAAGGAAGCGGGTGTATCCACGCGTGTGCTCCACATGGATCCCTATAAGGATCCGGATGAGTTTATCAAGGCTCTTGGAACGGATGCTTTCCGGGAGCGGATCGCCAGGGCGGAGAACAGCTTTCTGTTTGAGTTATCCGTGATGGAAAAATCGTATGATATGAAGGATCCGGATGGAAAAACCCGCTTTTTTCAGGCAGTGGCGGCGAAAATTGCCGGACTGGAGCTTGAGATTGAGCGGGAAAATTACATTGAGGCAGTTGTGGAACGCTATCAGACCTCCTACGAGGGAATGCGTAAAATGGTGCTGAATGTGCTCATGCAGGGAGCCCCGGTGCGCACCGCGCCGCGCTCTCTGGAACGGGAACGCCGCACAGAGAAGGATGACGGGCTTTTGAAATCCCAGCGTCTGCTTCTGACCTGGCTGGTTGAATATCCGGAACTGTATTCTGCGGTTTCTTCGTATGTCAGCCCGGAGGATTTTACAGACCCGCTGTACCGGGAGGTGGCCTCGATGCTGTTTGAGCAGCTTGCGAAAAAGGAACAGAATCCGGCGCGGATTATAAATCATTTTATGGATCCCCAGCAGCAGAGAACCGTAGCCCAGATTTTTAATACAGAGGTGCCGGTCGCTTCCAGAGAAGAGGAGGAAAAAGCAGTCGCGGACACGATCCGCAAGGTGATGACAGGAGCGGTGGAGCAGAAGAATGCCGCGCTTGCTCCGGGCGATTTGCAGGGATTACAGGCATTGATCGCGGCAAAAAAGCGTCTGGAAGGGTTATCGCATCTGCATATTTCTCTTCCGGAGCGGAAAGAATGATAAGTAGTAATGGAAAAGCCTCGTAACTGTGAAGGTACGGAACAATTACATTATAAATAGCATGAAAGCAGGAGTCGGATGGATACGCGGAAAACAATTCCCGGAATCGAAACGGGCGGGTTACGAAAGCGAGCGGATGAAGAGGTACGGGAAGAGGGCCTGCGGCGGGAGAAGGATTGGCCGTGCGCAGAAACGGCTGCAGCGGAAGCTCTGGAAGCGTTTGACGGCGTGGATGATCTGGATATGCCTGTCGATACAGAATGTCTGGAAGCACTCGATGATATGGACAGCCTGGATGAGATTCCCACTTCAGATAATCTGGATGGGATTGCGCTGGATGACCCGGTGCGGATGTACCTGAAGGAAATTGGCCGGATTCGCCTTTTGAGCGCCGGAGAGGAGATGCTTCTCGCAAAACGGATGAGTGAGGGCGATGAGTCTGCGAAAGCGCGTCTGGCGGAGGCAAACCTGAGACTGGTGGTCAGCATCGCGAAGCGCTACAGCGGACGCGGGATGCAGCTGCTTGACCTGGTGCAGGAGGGAAACTTAGGGCTGATGAAAGCGGTGGACAAGTTTGATTATCGCAAGGGGTATAAATTCAGCACTTACGCGACGTGGTGGATCCGGCAGGCAATCACGCGCGCGATTGCGGACCAGGCGCGGACGATCCGGATTCCGGTGCATATGGTAGAGACTATGAATCGTGTGACGCGGGCTTCCCGGCAGCTGCTTCTGGATCTTGGACGGGAACCGACGGCGGAGGAAATTGCTGCGGCGATTGCCATGGAGCCGGAGCGCGTCTCTGAGATTTTAAAAATTGCCCAGGAGCCAGTGTCGCTGGAAACGCCGATTGGGGACGAGGAGGATACCCATCTGGGTGATTTTATCAGCGACGACAGTGCGCTGGTGCCGGCGGAGGCGGCGACCTTTACTGTGATGCAGGAGCAGCTGGTGGAAGTCCTTTCGACGCTGACCGAGCGGGAACAGCGGGTGCTGCGCCTGCGGTTCGGCCTGGACGATGGGCGGGCGCGGACGCTGGAGGAGGTCGGCAGGGAGTTTTGCGTGACGCGCGAACGCATCCGTCAGATCGAGGCGAAAGCGCTGCGCAAGCTGCGGCATCCCAGCCGGAGCCGGAAGCTGAGAGATTATCTGGACTGATGGAGGAGTTTATGCAGTTATCAAAACGACTGGCGGCAGTCGCGGACATGGTGACGCCCGGATTTGTCCTTGCGGACATCGGGACGGACCATGCGTACATACCGATTTATCTGGTGGAGCAGCAGGTTATTCCGCGCGCAATCGCGGCGGATGTCAACCGCGGTCCTTTGGCGCGTGCCAACGCGCACATCCGGCAACACGCTCTGGCAGGAAAAATTGAGACCCGGCTTTCGGATGGCCTTGCGGCGTTTTTACCGGGGGAGGCGCAGAGCATCGTGATTGCGGGGATGGGCGGCGCTCTGACGGTTCGAATTCTGGCGAATGGCGGGAAGAATGGTGCTGTACTGACACGGGAGCGCCAGGAAGCGGAGGAACGAAAGTGTCAGGAACCGGATGGGCGGGAGCGCCGGGAGATGGACGGACAGGAGTGCGGAACGCGGATGGAGCTGATTTTGCAGCCTCAGTCCGAAATTGTGCTGGTTCGGTCCTGGTTAGAAGAAAATGGATGGAAAATCGTGCGGGAGGATATGGTTTTTGAGGATGGAAAATATTATCCGATGATGAAAGCGAAACGATGTCCTGCATATTCCGGGTTCACGCAATCAGAGGAACAGGCTGGAGCTTATCAAGTGAAGAAAACACCATCGTCTTCGGCGCCGTCTGCGATGAACGAGACAGAATTATGGTTTGGCCCCAGACTCCTGGAAATGCGCCATCCTGTATTGCGTCAGTTTTTGCTGCGGGAACGTGTGACGCAGGAGAATGTTTTAAAGTCTCTGGAGCAGGGAAAAAGCGAAGCATCCAGAGCGCGGGAACGTGAGGTTCGGCGTAATATAGAGCGGATTAACGAGGCGCTGCGGTTATATGGAGAGAATGAAGCGCCGGGTTTTGTATTTTAATCTGAGAAAAGAGAACGGGGGTATAGCAGATGGATGAATACAAAAAAAATCGGATTACTATATATATGGAAGGAATGCCGGAAAGCTATCCGGCGGGGGTCACGTTTCGGGAGATTGCGGCTGCGCACCAGAAGGATTTTCCGTATCCCATCGTGCTGGTAAACGAAAACGGGAGGCTGCGCGAGCTTACGAAATCCCCCGGAGATGGCAGTCAGATACGCTTTGTGACATTGCAGGATAAGGCCGGCTGTGAGACCTATCGGCGTTCGCTGGTTCTTTTGATGTTAAAAAGTATGTATTATGTAGTTGGGGACAACCGGAACATTGACTGCGTCAGCATACACTTTTCGGTTGGGGAGAGCTATTACTGTACCATGCGGGGACGCGCCGCGCTGACGGAAGAATTTTTAAATGAAGTCAGGGGGTATATGGAAAAGCTGGTACGCGAAGCGGCACCCATCCGTAAGGAAACCATTGCGACCTGGGAGGCATGTGAAAAATTCCATGAGTACCGGATGTACGACAAAGAGGAGCTGTTTCGTTACCGCCGTTCTTCGAAAGTGAATATTTACAGCCTTGAAAATTTTGAGGATTATTACTACGGATATATGCTCCCGGATGCTTCTTACCTGACCTGTTTTGACCTGCGCCTGTTTGAAGATGGTTTTCTCCTGTGTTTCCCATCGCAGATGGAACCGGGCAGGCTTTCGAAGAATCTGCCGCCGGCAGAATCGGAAAAAAAATCGCTGGATGCAGGATCTCAGGATAAAGAGCGGGCCGCCCATATCCGGCATCATAAGATCTGGCGGACGCAGAAGGATTCTATTGAATGGGGCGCGCGCCTCGGCATCCCGACGGTTGGCGCACTGAATACATATATTGTAAATCATCGCGTGAAAGACCTGATCATGATTCAGGAGGCATATCATGAGAAAAAAATTGCCGAAATGGCGGCACAGATTGCAGCGTCGCCCGAAAAGCGGGTGATTCTGATCGCGGGGCCGTCCTCCTCCGGGAAAACAACCTTTTCCCACCGGCTTTCCACGCAGCTTTCTGTACATGGCCTGAAGCCTCATCCAATCGAGGCGGACAATTATTTTGTCGACCGGGAGCACACACCAGTTGACGCGGACGGAAAACCGAACTATGAATGCCTGGAAGCGATTGATGTGGAAAAACTGAATGAGGATATGCTCGCGCTTCTTCAGGGAGAGCAGGTAGAGCTTCCGACGTTCAATTTCAAGACGGGACGGCGTGAGTATAAAGGAAATACTACAAGGCTTGGAGCGCAGGACATCCTGGTTATCGAGGGTATCCATTGCCTGAACGACCAGCTGACCTGGCGCCTGGACGCCGATCATAAGGTGAAAATATATATCAGTGCGCTCACGCAGCTGAACATAGACGAGCATAACCGCATTCCAACGACCGATGGCCGGCTCCTTCGGCGGATGGTGCGCGACGCCCGTATGCGAGGCACGGACGCGCGGGGCACGATTGCCATGTGGCCGTCCGTGCGCCGGGGCGAGTCGAATTATATTTTCCCGTTCCAGGAATCGGCGGATTACATTTTTAATTCCACACTGATTTACGAGCTTGCTGTACTGAAGCAATATGCGGAGCCGCTTCTCTTTTCCATCCGTCCCCAGGAGCCGGAGTACGAGGAGGCCAGGCGTCTGCTGAAATTCCTGGATTATTTTCTGCCGATTCCGGGCGACGCGATTCCGAACAATTCGCTGATTCGCGAATTTATAGGGGGCGGATGCTTTGATAATTAAAAAAAGATGCCGCGGCGGACAGGATGTCGTTATAGGTCACACCTGTAGTGATTGAAATAAGGTAAGGATCTGTCGCGAAATTATATGCCCATCTTGCACCGGCTAACGCGCGAATCGCAAGCGATAAAATCCTCAGCGCTCTGCGCTTCGCTTCGGTCGGCGCTAAACGAACGTCCACTGGACGTTCACTGCCCCGCTGCGCCTACGTTTTTATCGCTTGTGCTTCACACATTATCCGGCGCAATCTGAACATATTATTTTGCGACAGCTCCTAAATTTGGTCATGGTGTGACCTGTAACGGGGAGCAGTAGCGAACAGTTACATAAGAAGTTATGATTTACAAAAAAAACGGATTATGATAAAATACGCCACGTAAGTGGGACAGGTGATCGCGGCTGGCAGAAGTCGAAAGACGCCAGGTGAGGAAAGTCCGGGCTTCACAGGGCAGGGATGCCGGATAACGTCCGGCGGAGGCGACTCCAGGGACAGTGCAACAGAAATAAACCGCCGGCCTTTGGACCGGTAAGGGTGGAAGGGCAGTGTAAGGGACTACCGCGTTTCTGGCAACAGAGACGGCATATGTAAACCCCATCCGAAGCAAGACCGCATGGAGGCGAAACCCATGCTTTCCGGCTCGTCCGGGGCATGGAGCAGACGGCCCGTCAGCCTCAGGTAGGTCGCTCGAGCCTGTCGGCAACGGCAGGCCTGGATAGATGATCACCCACGACAGAACCCGGCTTATCGTCCCGCTTACATTTTAACCATTTCTTAAGAAAATCACAGAAAAACCATCATTTGTTTTCCAGACCGCTATGCTATAATCACAGTATCTCAAATGCCAAATCAATTTGCATGAAGTGAGACGAAAGGTAGGGGTATACTATGAAAAAAATGCAGAGAAAGATTTTATGCCTGCTTCTTTGCTGCGTGATGGGGTGTGTTCCGGCGGCGCAGGTAATGGCGGCGACTTCTTACGAAGCATTCGCAGTGAGCGCGAGTGAACAGAAGACCGTGCTCTTTCCGGGCGACAGCCTGACAGGGATTGCGGATGGCACGGTGATTACGATTACGAATGAAGAGGGAACGCTCAGCGCGGAGAATGGCACATGGACGAATCCCTCTGATAAGGACACGGCTTACCAGGTGACTTATACGGACGCAGTAGTTGCAGAGGATGGATCTGTTGCCAGTCCGGCTGCAATCTGCCTGACCCCGGCAGGCTATATTCTGACCGTGGCAGGCGGCACATCGGTATCCGCGTGGATGTCCGATCAGGGTGCGACGACGAATAATCATTACTCGTTCACGGATGAAGAAAAAGCCGCGATGACAGATGCGGCTTCGAGTAAGGATATCGCTTATTATCAGAGCGGTGAGACTGTGACGATCACAGCGGCGGAGCCGGATGAAGGGTACGAGTTCGCCGAGTGGGTGATTGATTCAGAGGATGATGTGGCGATCGCGGATCCGGCAAGTGCCGAGACGACGATTACCATGCCTGGGACAAAGATGACGGTTACCGCCAGCTATCAGGAGATCGTCGAGGAGGTTACAGAAGCAGCGGAGACGGAGGAGAGCGCAGCTGCGGCGGAAAGCGGCAGCGAAGATGCGGGTTCATCCGCGCAGGAAAGCACGGCTGCGACGGAAGAAAGCGCGGAAACGGGCGCGGACAATACGGCCGAGATAACGACTTCTGACAGCTCGGATGTGGTTGTTGTCGGCCAGGAGAATACCGCATCTGCGGATGTTCAGCCGGATACAGGCAGTTCCGATACAACGGCGGAAACATCAGCGGATACCTCCGCGGATGCAGAGGTGGTTGTGATTGGCGATGACGCTGCTTCAACAACGGATATTACTTATGTGACTCTGACGGTAAATTATGATATAGGCGCAGATGGCTACGTAAAGACAGAGACAAATACTTATGCAGAAGGCGATACGGTTACTTTGATTGCGGAGGAGCTGGAGGGTTATACGTTTTCCTCCTGGTATGTGGCATCTCTGAATGTGGCGTTAGAGGATATGACGCAGCAGACGGTTACTTTTACAATGCCATCGGCAGATGTGACGATTCTGGCCAGCTATGCAGCGGCAGAGACGGAGACGGCTGCTGCAGCGGATGCGACCGATAGCACAGATGGTATTGTGGTAATTGACGTGACAAATGAGATAACCGCGACAGAAACGGAGACAGAGACCGAGACGATTGTGACGGAGACCGGGACGACTGCGACGGAGTCTGAGACAGAGACCGAGACAGCCGCGACGGAGACAGAGACCGAGACAACTGCGACGGTTGTGATAGAGACAGAGACCGAGACAGCCGCAACAGAGACAGAAACTGAGACGACTGCGACAGAATCTGAGACAGCGGCGGCGACATATGCGGTGACTGTGGACGGAACACTCGTTGGCAATTACGCAGTCGGCGACACGGTAACGGTAGCGCAGCCGGCAGCTTCCACGGGGACTGTATTCTCAAGCTGGATGATTACGAATGATGCGGCGATCACTCTGAGTGCGGCTGGCGATGGGACGTGGACATTCACGATGCCGGCCGGTGAGGTTTCTCTGGCTTCGATCTTTGATGTGGCGACATATACGGTGACGGTAGTCAACGGGACGACCGGTTCAGGAGCGACGACAGGTACGTTTGAGTATGGCAGTACCGTGAGTATTGCCGCTGAGACAGCGCCGGAAGGGATGGAATTTGATCACTGGTCAAATACCGGCTCGACAGAGGTGACGTTCGTGAATGAGGATTCGGCGACGACAACCTTTACGATGCCGGATGGAGATGTAGAGGTTACCGCGGTTTATGTAAGCCTGCCGAACACGTATACGGTAAAGGTTTCCAATGGTCTGCTGGACGGTTCTTATACGGAGCATTCCTATGAAGAAGGCACTCAGGTGACTGTGACAGCGAACGCGAGCGCAAACGGAGAGGAATTCTCTGGCTGGACGGTCAATGACGGTGCGTACGACCTTGGGGATGACGCGACATCTTCTACAGTTACAGTTACAGTTACAGAGAATTTGAGTTTTGTGGCTAATTATACGGGAGTGACTTACAATGTTACTCTGACAAACGGCACCGCTGATTATACGGAGAGCGTTGCGGGTTCGGTGGTTACGATTACAGCTGCCGAGCCGGCTGCGGGCTATGCCTTTGATTACTGGACGGTGGATACGCAGAATGTGACTCTGACAGATGCGTCCGCTTCTACGACGACTTTTACGATGCCGTCGGCAGATGTGGCTCTGACAGCAGTTTATAAGCAGGTGCAGTATACGGTTACGGTAGAAAATGGCAGCGCCAGCCAGACTTATTATTACTACGGCGATACCGTTACAATTACCGCGAATTATCCTGCGAGCGGTAAAGAATTCAGTTCATGGACAGCAACAAGCGGCAATGTAACATTTGCAGATGCATCCAGAGCGACGACAACGTTTACAATGCCTGCGAGCAATGTGACTGTTTCGGCTACCTATGAGGATGGCCCGACCGCATCAGACAATTATATCAGCGGCATTACATCTGGCGGTTCTTATGCGGCAAATGAGAAGCTGACTTTTACTCCGGTAGGAGCCGGTATGTCGAATACCGATCCGAATCCGGGCGACATCCGCTTTGTACCGACCGGATATTCGATCGGCAATGTCTCTAATACCTGGTCCTCCTCTCCGTATGAGACCTCCATGTCGATCAAGTCGACAGGAGAATATACGCTGAGCGTTACCTTTGCGAGACAGGTCTATGACGGCAGCTCCTGGGTGGCAGACGGTACGACATCGACAACCTCAGTTACATTCAACATTGTGACTTCGCTTGAGTCCGTAGACACTGGCGATTCGACTCCGCTCTTTGCGGTAGCGGCAGTAGCGGTTGTGGCTTGCCTGATCTTCGTGATTGTGCTAGTTGTATTTATCCGCAAAAGAAGAAGCGAGAGATAATAAGGGCTTGCCTGTAAGTATGCTTTAGGTGAACAGGAGCTTGCGTAATCGAGCAGGAGGCAGTTTTTGTCTCCTGCTCGCCGCGCGGGTCGGGTGCGGCATAAGCCGCAAAATTCCTTACCCGGCTCTGTGCATAAAATCGGACAGGATGTGTATACACATCCTGTCCGATTTTGTTTTACAAGAGAATCTTTTTGTGATACTATAGCGTGGAGATGATTCAAAAGGTGGAACGAAAAACAGACACATAAAGATTTGAAAGCAGAGCAGGAAAGGAAGTGCTGCATGAAAAAAAGGATTATAACGCCAGGCAATCTCCTTTTTGCACTGGTTGGATTTCTGTTTTTGACCTGTTTTTCTGTGACTCTGGTGCTGAATCTCCGCTGTATCTATTATTTTGATATTGGCTACCTGGATCTGGAAAGTGAGACCGGCTATTCGGAAGCGGTGATCCGCGCGAATTATGACGCGCTGATTGACTACAATCTGTTGTTCAAGGGTGTGGGCGAGCTGGAATTTCCGGACTTTCCGATGTCGGAGAATGCGGCGATACATTTTGAAGAGGTAAAGCGGATTTTCGTGGCGCTGCAGATTTTATTCCTCGTAACCGGCGCGGCTCTGGCGGCATTTTGCGCGGCGGTTATCATCCGGCGCGGGATATTTCTGAAGGGAAGAGGGCCGGATGAGGAAAGGCAATCGGGACAATCCCGGCTTGCGGTGAATATTGGTGCTTTGAAGCTGCTGTCTGTTTTCACATTTGTGATTCCAGTTGTTCTGGGAGTTCTGGCGGCTTTGAACTGGGATTCTTTTTTTGTCCGCTTCCATGAGCTTTTTTTTAATAATGATTACTGGTTGTTCGATCCGGCTGCAGACCCGGTAATCCTGATTTTGCCAGATGAATTTTTTGCTCACTGCGCTGCGGCAATTCTGTTAATTTTGTTTTTGGGTGGAATACTGACAGGGGTGCTGTATGCACGGCTGCATCGGGCGGCAGTTGCGAAAAATGGTAATACAAAAGTGTAATCGGTCAAATCCAGGGTCTATGCTTTGCTTTGGCCTGCACTGTTACTGAACAAATATCAGAAAAGGAGAAAGAAGGAAATAATATGAACATGGAGTTGCTTTCGCAGTATGAGTTGCTGCAGCATGAGTGGATTGGGGATGTTCACTCGGACGGCTACCTGCTTCGCCACAAGAAGAGCGGGGCGCGTATTCTGGTGCTTCAGAACGATGATGAGAATAAAGTTTTTGATATTGCATTTAAGACACTGCCGACGAACAGTACGGGGGTTCCGCATATTATGGAGCACAGTGTACTTTGCGGCAGCCGGAAATTCCCGATGAAGGATCCGTTTGTGGAGCTGGTGAAGGGTTCGCTGAATACGTTTCTGAACGCAATGACTTATCCGGACAAGACGGTTTATCCGATTGCGAGCTGCAATGATAAGGATTTTTGCAATCTGATGGATGTCTATCTGGACGCAGTGTTTTACCCGAATATTTACCGGAATGAACAGATTTTCCGCCAGGAGGGCTGGAGTTATCAGCTGGAGGACGCGGCGGATGAGATTGAGATTAATGGCGTTGTTTATAATGAGATGAAGGGTGCATATTCTTCTCCGGAGGATGTGCTGGAGCGCGAGATTATGAACAGCCTGTTTCCGGATACGGTGTATGGCGTGGATTCGGGCGGCAATCCGCAGAATATTCCGGAACTGACATACGAGGAATTTCTGGCTTTTCATAAAAAGTATTATCATCCGTCGAACAGCTATATCTATTTTTATGGAAATATGGATATCGAGGAGCGGCTGCTCTGGCTGGATCGGGAATATCTGAGTGCGTTTGATCTGCCTTCTTTGGAGCAGGAGAAGGAAGGCGGGGCGCCGACGATTGCGCTTCAGAAACCGTTTGGAGAATTGCGCCGGGTGTGCCGGAGTTATCCGATTTCCGAGGACGATGAGCTGGAAAATAACACCTACCTTACATGGAATGTAGTGATCGGAACTGGTCCGGAAGTAGAGCTGTCCAATGCGTTTGCTGTGCTGGAATACGCTTTGCTGTCCGCGCCGGGGGCGAAGCTGAAGCAGGCTCTGCTGGACGCCAGGATTGGCAATGACATCATGGGCGATTATGAAAGCGGGCTCTATCAGCCGTATCTGGGCATTATTGCCAAAAACGCGAATGAAGCGGACGCGGAACGTTTTCTTGCAGTTATTCGTGAAACGCTGGAAGAGATTGTAAAAGAAGGAATTGACAAAAAGGCGCTGTATGCGGGGATCAATTCAATGGAATTTAAATTTCGCGAGGCGGATTACGGCTCGGCACCGAAGGGGCTGATTTATGGGCTGGATGCTTTCGACAGCTGGCTGTATGACGATGACGCGGCATTTTCCTATCTGAAACAGCTGGATGTCTACGCTGCTTTGCGTGAGCGTGTAGAATCCTCCTATTTTGAAGATCTGATTCAGAAGTACCTGCTGGACAATACGCATGCGTCTCTGGTGACGCTCGTTCCGGAGCGCGGACTGACTGCAAAGACGGACGCGGCGCTGCGGGAAAAGCTGCATGCGTACAAAGCAGCTTTGAATGAGGAGCAGGTGGAAGAGATTATTGCGGCGACCGGACGGCTGCGTGACTTCCAGGAAACACCGTCCACACCGGAGGAACTGAAAAAGCTGCCGATGCTGACCCGCGCAGATATCGGGAAAAAGGCTGCTCCTTTTGAAAATACTGAGCTTGACTGGGATGGATGGAAGATTCTGCATCATGATGTGTTTACAAACGGAATCTCCTATCTGGATCTGCTCTTTGACGCGGATGCGGTTTCTACGGACGATCTGGGCTATCTGGGCATCCTGAAAGCAGTGCTCGGTATGGTTGATACAGAGCATTTTACCTACAGTGATCTGAATAATGATATTAATATGAATACCGGCGGTATTTCCGCGGGAATCAGTGTATTCCCTGTTCCGGTGTCTGAAGAGTCCTTTGCTGGACAGCCAGGAATGGCGGCAAGGAAGAATACAAAGGTTAAAGCTTTTATGGGGATTCGCTCAAGGGCGCTCTATGAGAAGTTGCCATATGCGCTGGAAATGTCAAAGGAGATTCTTACTTCAAAATTTGACAACGACAAGCGGCTTTATGAAATCATTGCGAAGCTGGAGTCGCGCCTGTCCATGCAGTTGGCTTCCGCCGGGCATCAGGCTGCGGTCGGGCGCGCGCTTTCTTATCTGTCAGAGTTCAGTGCCTTTAACGACGCAGTGACCGGGATTGCATTTTATGATCTGGTAGCGGATCTGGAAAAGCATTTTGAGGAGAAGAAGGAAGCACTGAAAGAGAAGCTGCGCGCACTTTGCGGGACGCTGTTTACAAGGGAGAATCTCTTTGTCAGCGTGACCTCCGACCAGGAAGGGCTGGAGGCGCTGCGTATGCCGCTGCTTGCGTTCGCGCAGAGTCTGCCTGCAGCGACTGCCGGATCAGACGCAGAAAGCGGCATATGTGAGCGGAAATCAGAGCCTGCCTGCCAGAAAGTGGATGGAAGAGCGGCTGGTTCAACCGATAGGGATTTTCACCTGGAAAAGAAGAACGAAGGCTTTACAACTCCGGGGCAGGTACAGTATGTGGCGCGTGTGGGGAACTTTACAGACGCGGGATTCACATACACAGGCGCGCTCCAGATTCTGAAGGTGCTGATGAGCTATGAATACCTCTGGGTAAATATTCGCGTAAAAGGCGGCGCGTATGGATGTATGTGCTCCTTCTCCCGAAGAGGCGACGCATTCTTTGTTTCATACCGGGATCCGCACCTGGGCGGAACCAATGAGATCTTTGAAGGGGTTCCGGCTTATCTGCGTGAGTTTGACGCGGATGAGCGTGAGATGACAAAATATGTGATCGGGGCGATCAGTGATCTGGATACGCCGCTGACTCCGGCGATGAAGGGTTCGCGTTCTCTGAATGCGTATTTCGCGCAGATTACGGAAGAGGACGTACAGCGGGAGCGGGATGAGGTCCTGTCCGCGACGCCGGAGCAGATACGCGCGCTTGCGCCGCTGGTGCAGAGCGTTCTTGACGCGGAAGCGATTTGTGTGGTCGGAAACGAAGAAAAAATAAAGGGTGCGGCGAAGCTGTTTGGCTCCATCCGACCGCTTGCCGGGGCGGACGCTGAGTAAGAGGAAAAGTATGGAAAAAGCAAATTTTAAATCTGGCTTTGTGACCCTGATCGGGCGGCCGAATGTTGGGAAATCGACACTGATGAATCATCTGATCGGTCAGAAGATCGCGATTACGTCCAATAAACCGCAGACGACGCGAAACCGGATCCAGACGGTCTATACCTCTGAACAGGGGCAGATTATTTTCCTGGACACGCCCGGTATCCATAAGGCAAAAAATAAGCTGGGTGAATATATGGTAACTGCGGCGGAGTCGACGCTGCGGGAGGTGGATGCTGTACTGTGGCTGGTCGAACCGGCCGATTCGGTTGGCGGAGGGGATCAGCACATTGCGCAGATGCTCCGTAGCCTGAAGATTCCGGTGATTCTGATTCTGAATAAAATGGATACCGTGGAAAAAAGCGAGATTCCGCGCTGTCTGGATGTCTATCGGGAGCTTCTGGACTTTGACGCCGTGATACCAGTCAGCGCCCTGCGCGGGCTGCATATGGATGAGGTGATCAGCGCGATTTTCCGCTGCCTGCCATATGGACCGAAGTATTACGACGATGATACTGTGACAGATCAGCCGCAAAAACAGATTGTGGCGGAGCTGATCCGGGAGAAAACGCTGCGGTGTATGGAAGAAGAAATCCCGCATGGGATCGCGGTCTCGATTGAAGTGATGAAAGAGCGTCCTGCGGGCAGCCAGAAGCACAGGGAGAAACGGGCTGAGGCTGTGCGGAAGAGGCATCGTCATGAGCATGCCGAGAGGGCTGCCTCACGCGAGGCGTATCAAAACACGCTCAGCCGCCGCGCGCAGGCAGAGGTGAATGTGCGCGAAGATTCGGACTGGATTATGGATATTGAGGCGACGATTATCTGTGAAAAGGAATCTCACAAGGGTATGGTGATTGGCAAACAGGGCGCGATGCTGCGTAAAATCGGCTCACAGGCGCGCTATGAAATTGAGCAGATGCTTGAAGAACCGGTCAACCTGCAGCTCTGGGTGAAGGTAAAAAAGGACTGGCGCGACAGTGATTATATGATCAAGAACTTTGGCTACGATAAGAAAGATTTTGGGTGATGGGTGATTCGGGAAAGGACGGCGTGACGATGAGCGATCCTTTAAAAGTGACAGGCATGGTGCTTTCGGCCGTACCGGCAGGGGAGTATGACAAGCGAACCGTCCTTTTGACCAAAGAGCGGGGCAAGATTACCTCATTTGCAAGGGGCGCCCGCAAGTCAAACAGTCCTCTGCTGGCGGCGGCGACACCCTTTGCGTTTGGTGTCTTTACTGTCTACGAGGGAAGAAATGCCTATACGCTGGTGCAGGCAGAGATTTCTGACTATTTCCGCGATGTGCGGGAAGATATGATTGCTTCCTGCTATGCCTGTTATTTTATGGAGCTGGCGGATTATTACACGAGAGAAAATCTGGACGCCTCGCAGATGCTGAATTTGCTGTACGCGACTTTGCGTGCGCTGCCGAAGCCGGAGCCGGACAATGAGCTGATCCGCTGTATCTTTGAGATGAAAGCGATGGTGCAAAACGGGGAATATCCTTATGAGACAGCGTCAGATCCGTCCCTGCAGGAATCGACGCGCTATGCGATTTCCTATGTCATACATACACCGGTGCAGAAGCTGTACCGGTTTACGCTGCAGCCAGAGGTCTTTGCGGAGTTCCGCCGGGTGCAGGATCACTACAACAGTATCTCAATCGACCGCAAGTTTAAATCACTGGAAATACTGCGGCAGATCGCGGGATAGCGCCAGACGGGGCACGAAACAGTAACCCACAGACCGCTGATGTTCGGAACTGGCGGAAAAAACAGTTGAAACACAGAGCATTTAACGGTATAATGCATTATTGATATTTGACAGGAACCAGGAGGAAATAGTTCAGTGAGGGCAAAGAAAAGAGCTGTGGCGGCGGTGCTTGCGGCGGCCGTGATGCTGCTCGGCGGCTGTGACATCATCGATATCGTTGAACAGGCGGGATGGACGCCGGAGACGTCCGACGCGATTTCGATTGCGGAAGACGGGAGTATAACTGAGATTGTGCAGGAGACACTGGATCAGTCTTACTATGATGTGACGGAGCTGGAGTCGATGATTCAGACGGAAGTGGCGGAATATAACTCTGAACATGGTACAGATTCTATCAAGGTCGAGGAGTTTGGCAACGACGGCAGTACGGTGACGTTAAAGATCTGGTTTTCATCGGCGGATGATTATGCGGAGTTTAATAATGTAGAGTTTTACTACGGCTCGATTATCAGTGCACAGCTGGAGGGGTACCTGTTTGATGTGTCTTTCTGCCGGGTGACGGATGGGGAAACGTCTGGCAGCACAGTCAGCTATACGAAGGTGTTTGAGGATATGTCCGCGACGGTTGTGATCACCCAGGCGCCAATGGAAGTTCACTTCGAGGACAGCGAAGTGACTTTTATCAGTGCAAATGCCGAGATGCTCTCGGCTGATACCGTAAACGCGAGCGGGGAACAGGAAGAGACGGAGGCTTTGATCCTTCCGTCCAGCAAGGTATACGAAGGCGAAGAGGCAACCTACGCGGAACAGAAAGAGGCGAACCGCGTGTATATCATCTGCGAGTGAGAATGCCGGCCGGGAAGCGTATCTGGCTGCCGGAATCGGGAATCAGAAGGAAGTCTGTCAAATGGTGAAAAGTAATATTTGATGCGTTTCTGAACAAATGTAGGGATGCAGATTGGAGAGGAGAACATTATGGAAAAGACAATGGAAAAAATTGTAGCGCTCGCGAAGGGGAGAGGATTCGTATATCCCGGCTCTGAGATCTACGGCGGGCTGGCGAACACCTGGGACTACGGGAATCTGGGTGTGGAACTTAAAAACAACGTCAAGCAGGCCTGGTGGCAGAAGTTTGTGCGCGAGAATCCGTACAATGTCGGTGTGGACTGCGCAATTCTGATGAATCCGCAGACCTGGGTCGCGAGCGGCCATCTGGGCGGCTTTGCGGATCCGCTGATGGATTGTAAAGAGTGCCATGAGCGTTTCCGCGCGGACAAGGTGATTGAGGATTACTGCGCAGAGCAGGGGCTGACATTGGACAAGCCGATCGACGCTTTTTCACAGGAAGAGATGCGGGATTATATTGAGGAACACAAGATTCCCTGCCCGTCCTGCGGCAAACATAATTTCACCGATATCCGTCAGTTCAATCTGATGTTCAAGACCTTCCAGGGCGTGACCGAGGATGCGAAGAATACTGTTTATCTGCGTCCGGAGACCGCGCAGGGTATTTTTGTAAACTTTAAAAATGTACAGCGGACCTCCCGCAAAAAGCTGCCGTTCGGTATCGCACAGATCGGGAAATCGTTCCGCAACGAGATCACGCCGGGCAATTTCACCTTCCGTACCCGTGAATTCGAGCAGATGGAGCTGGAATTCTTCTGTGTGCCGGGTACCGATCTCGACTGGTTCCAGTATTGGAGAAGCTTTTGCTTTGAATGGCTGAAAAAGCTGGGGATGAATGAGAATGAACTGCGCCTGCGTGACCATGACCCGGAGGAGCTTTGCTTCTACAGCAAGGGCACGACGGACATTGAGTTCCTCTTCCCGTTCGGCTGGGGCGAGCTCTGGGGCATTGCGGACCGTACAGACTATGACCTGACGCAGCATCAGAATACATCCGGCCAGGATATGACTTATTTTGACGAGGAAAAGAAGGAAAAATATATCCCGTATGTGATCGAGCCGTCTCTTGGCGCGGATCGTGTTGTGCTGGCGTTCCTGTGCAGCGCGTATGACGAAGAAGAGCTTGAGGGCGGAGATATGCGCACGGTGCTGCACTTCCATCCGGCTATCGCTCCGGTCAAGATCGGCGTGCTGCCGCTTTCCAAAAAGCTGAATGAGGGGGCGGAGAAGGTATATACAGAGCTTTCAAAGTATTACAACTGCGAGTTTGACGACCGCGGCAACATCGGCAAACGCTACCGCAGACAGGATGAGATTGGCACTCCGTTCTGCGTAACCTACGACTTTGATTCCGAAACGGATGGTGCGGTGACTGTGAGAGACCGTGACAGTATGGAGCAGGAGCGGATAAAGATCGAGGATCTGAAGGCGTATTTTGAAGAGAAGTTTGCGTGGTAAAAAGCCATTGCATGAAAAAGGACAGGAAGCTCCGGATGGACAGATCTGGGGCTTCCTTTTTTTATCCGGTAGGAAAGTTCTCCGAACTTCCCTACCGGACAAAAACCCTCTGGGGATGCACATGACGCACCCGCCAGATTTGTTACAGGTTTGACAATGTGTCGCATAAGCCGCGCGGAACCGTAAAAATTTGAAACAATCTGCACAAAATCCGTAAGATTTTCTATTTTTCAGCCTGTTTTTTTATGCTACAATAGCTGTAAGTGATTATTATTTTCAATAGCTGAAGACTCGAAGACCGAACTGATTTAGAAAATTTGTAACTATTCAGAACAGCAGGCCGCAGACCGCCTGCTACGCAGGCTATATGCCGCTAACGCGTCATATGTCTGTGGCTGATGGGCG
>JAJPXX010000152.1 GCA_021205225.1 Lachnospiraceae bacterium | reverse complement strand
CAATAAAGCTGGTGTGGTCGAGATGTACCTGTTCTTCAAAAACAATAAAGTGCGTTGGGCTTTCCACGCCGTACACACTTTGGAGCAGCTCCAGCCAGAATGACTGGCTTTCACCCTTTTCATAGCCGCGGCCTTTCCAGTGTTCAGCAAAAGATTTTGCAGCGGCTTTTTGTTCTGTATCTGTCATAAGCGGTTCCCCCGTGTCCCGTAGTTTTCATTGTCTATGATACCACAATCACGAGGCTTTCTCAATCGGGCATCGCTTGTATTTTCAAGAATCTCGTGAATAAAGCAGCTCATTTCTCCTTCAAATCATTTGGAGAAATGAGCTGCTTTTTTGCACTTTTATGACATCTTGCTGCGTCGTGCATCTTCTTCCGCTTTTAGCCGGACTTTTGCCTCTTCTACAGTTTCGCCGTCATGGGTAAGGAAGGAATCGACAAACTTATCAGATATTTTTGTAAAGCCGCCTACAACACCGTCCTCCATTTTCTGATACCCACCAACGACACCATTCTCGATTTTCTTATAACCGGCTACCACAGTGTCAGCGATTTTTTCATTTGCTGCTACCAGCTTTGATTTTGCCATTTGATTGACCTCCATGTTTTGTTTTTTTACATGGAAATCATATCAGGGATATGTTCAGGATTCGTTCTTGTATTGTTTGTGAATTGTTAAAAAGCAATCAGGAGGACATTTTCTCCAGTTCCTCACTGAGCTTCAGAATCATCGGCGCAATTCGCTTTCTCTCTCTCTTTGTGATGCGTTGAAAAAGCGGATAAGAGGCACAGACTCCAATGAGTCCAAGTACTCCTAGCACGACCCCCAGAATAAAAAGCGGATCGTTCCATACCATAATACAGGACATACCCAGTCCCAGCAGCATGGTACTGACAGTCCCGACGGCGATGGAAACAATCATCCCTTTTCTGGAGGCACTGCGGTCCAGATCTTTCAGCTGACGGAGCTTGCTTTCATATGAATCATTCTCATCTGTTACATATTTCCTGCGGATTTCTTCTACTTCGCGGTGGCTTTCCGCTGAATAAGAATATTCAAAATTATTGTCCATTTAGAAACTCTCCTTAATCATAATATCAAATGAATATCGTTTTGCACGTGAGCCTTCAAACACCGCTGTTATTCAGCGGTTTTAGCTTTTTATTTGCCTGTAGAATCATCACGATTGCAATACTGGTCGTAATAATACAGATACCTCCTCCGGTGAGGCCAATCATCATGCTCTTGAAAAAACTGTCAGTGTCCTGGCCAAACCGGGAAAACATCGCCGTTTCCAGGAAAAGCATGGATACCAGCGCCTTCGTTAGAGAAACCGCCTTGATCGCTGACAGGACAGAATCCTGATACTTTCGGTATTTTACCAGATTTATTATGGAACTGGTGACGCTGTAAAAGGTATAGGCTGCCATAGCGTAAATGAGCATACCGGGATAATTATAATGTTCATTTTCCCGTATCATCAGGACGACAATGCCGGAAAGCGCCAGATTCAGACTCAAAAGAAGGATACCGCATTGCCTTGATCGCCGGAGGGCAATTTCCTCGGAGCCGGAATGACGCATCTGACGCACCAGGGGATAGCGAATGATCGTCAAAGCAGAATAATACACGCCGGCGGCGATCAGCCAGATGGAGTTTGTGACTATACCGGAAATGATCTTCAGAAATATATACAGTACATTCAGAAGAAATCCCGCATAGAGGCTGATTTGTGCGCGGAAAACACGATCAGACAAATATTTTTCACCGACAGGATGAGCGCGAATCTTTTGAAGCAAAGGGAATTTGCTTATTTCCTGCACTATCGTTGTCAGAAATCGGGAAATCCCTGTCCCGGTAATCACAAGCGCATAGGCTGAAATGCCGTAGGACACGTAAGCAAGAACTCCTGCCTGGATGCCGGATGACAGCACATAAATCACCAGCGCGTAGGATGGAATTGCAATCAATAAAGTAAGCCAGCCAGGCGGGAAGAATAATTTTCTTAAGAGCTTTTTACACTTCTCCATTCAGTTCTCTCCGTATTTTAACTGTGAAGGTTGACCCTTTTCCTTTTTCGCTGCTGACACTGATTTCTCCGTCTACAATGTCAATCACGCGCTTGACCAGAGCCAGACCAAGGCCGTTGCCCTGCGTCGCATGGGAAGTGTCTCCCTGATAAAATTTTTCAAAAATATGTTTGCCTACCTCCGGATCAATACCACAGCCGGTATCCGATACGCAGACTACGGCATCTTCCCCCTCGGCTTTCAGGGTCAGCCGGATCGTTCCGCCCGGTTCGGTAAATTTCACTGCGTTGGAACACACGTTATTCCACACAAGGCTTAAGAGTTCCGGGTCTGTACAGACAACGATCTCCTCTGCAAGCTCCGTTTCAATGTTCAGTTCTTTTTTCTCCCATTCCGATTCAAAGTCGAGCAGACAGGCACAGAGCTGTTCATTCAGGTCATATGGTTCCGTCTTGGGAAATATCTGCTGATTTTCCAGCTTGTTCAGCTTCAGGATATTGGTAATCAGGCTGTCAAGCCTGCGGGAGGCTTCTGTGATCGACTTCGCGTAGGCAATGCGTTGTTCTTCGCTTAAGTCCGGCTGCTGCAGGAGCGTCCCATAGTTCTGGATCACAGATAAAGGCGTTTTTAATTCATGGGACACACTGGAGATAAAATCTGTCCGCAGCGTCTCGATTCCGGCCAGTTCCTCCGCCATCTTATTAAAGCATTTCCCCACCTCGTCCAGGCCGTCTGCCCGGTTGATACTCTGAAAAGAGGGAACCCTGGCAGTGAAATCTCCCTGCATCATTTGTTCTGCCGCTTCCTGAATCTGCCGAACCGGCTTGTCTATCATGACATGGCGGCGGAGTGCATCCAATACCGTTGCCAGAAGGCTTAACAGCAGCACATTCAGGAAAGTAGCCGAAGCAGCCTCCCGCAGCATTTCCGCAGTAAAAGTGAGCGCCAGAGTATTTGCCAGCAAACGCATGAAAAGCATCATGGAACAGGTGACCAGAAACGCCGCCACCAGAAAAAAGCACAGGTAATGATATAGTGAATGGAAAATGCTTTTCCGGTTTCTTTTCTTCATTTCAGCACCGCCTTATACCCCAGACCGTGGACGGTCTGAATCTCAAAGCCATCGCAGTCTTTCAGCTTTTCCCTCAGCTTCGTCATGTAAACATCCACCGTGCGGGGGCCGGAGGTTGTGCCGGTATCCCAGAATTCATCCATAAGCTGGCTGCGGGTAAAGGCTTTTTTCGGGTAAGAGAGCAGCTTGTAGATCAGGTTAAACTCCCTGTTAGTCATGGGAACTTCCTCGCCGTTTACTGTAACCGTGCGGCCCTCCGCGTCCAGCGTCAGATTTCCGATTGTCAAGTGCTTGCTCGTTGCAATTTTCGCTCTGCGCAGGAGGGCGCCGATTCGCAGCAGCAGTTCATCCAGATCAATGGGCTTTACCATATAGTCGTCTATCCCTGCCTGAAAGCCGCGCTGCTTTGCAGCGAGGTCATCCCGGGCTGTCATAAATAAGATCGGAATCTCTGAATTGATCTGACGCACATTCTCAGCAAATTCAAAACCGTCCACATCCGGCATCATAATATCAGAAATAATCAGGTCAACGATGGTTCCGCTGTACATCAGATCGTAGGCTTCATTGGCATTCAATGCTCCTATCGCCTGAAAATCGTTCTGATTCAGATATGCACAAACGGTCTGGTTCATCTCCCTGTCATCTTCTACCACCAAAATCTTAAACATAGATAGCACCTCCAATCTATATAATACCACAGCCATGTTAAAGTTTTGTTTGTATTTTCATGACCTGAAGGATTTTTTTCATTTCCCTGCCGGATTTTTAGATGCGCTTTGTCTGAACACGACACTTTTGCCGCTTTGTGTTGTTCTGTTTTGCACGAAGTTATGCTACGATACCGAAAAAAGGAAAGGAAGCTTCCATGATGAATACAGAACAAAGCTATGCCGCATCCAGAGCCGCCCAATACGCACCTCTCACCTCCAGGAAAGCAATTGCCCTCAGAAAATTAGACAGGAAAGCAAAACAAGCTCCCAGAAGAATCACAATCGCAGTTGGCTGCGTGGCTTGTCTGCTTCTGTTTGCTGGCCTGCTGATACAGGGAATAAACCTGTTTCTGGGTATAGGGCTGGGCGTGATTGGGTTATGCCTCATATCAGGACTCCCATTTCTGTATCACAAACTATGGGAAAAAGCAAGAGAGCAGTATGCCTGGGACATTGTCACGCTTGCAAAACAAGTATGGGAAGAAGCATCATAAGAAGTGGGCGGTGTTTTTTGATACACCGCCCATTTTCTCATACAACGCTTGCTTTTCTCAGGATCATTGTGCTGGCGCGACTCAAACCAATGCCAAAAAGCGCGCTGCCAGCGAGGCAAAGGATTACATGCAGAATCGTCGCGTCCAGCGGCGTCATCATGGGGATGATCATGAACATAAACATTCCCACCATGAGCGCAATGATAATAGACAGCCACAATCTCTGCCGGGCAGCTACACTCGCCACAATGTAGATAGAGACGAATACTCCCATTAACAGGATTTTTGCCAGCAGACACATGACAAGGTTTCCAATATGGAACCCAACCATAGTAAAAGGCAGGCCGGCAATGGCAGCACCGAGTACCGTACCCACAAAAAACAGTGGGATAAGGAGTGCAGAAGCAAAGAAACAGACGATCATTTTGGAAATTGCATATTCATCCCGTTTGGAGCGTACGGTAAACAGGTTTTTGGCATATCCGCTCTGAAAATCCCCCGCTACAAAACAGCACACCAACACAGCTGCCATAAAGTACAGCAGATTGATATTGCACATGGATGTCATGTCCATCATTGCGGAACTGTCTGTGCTTAAGCTGCCGATCATCTGCCACGCCGATGTAAAAGTCATGGATGATTCCTGACTTCCGGATACGGCAGTTGTCATGACTAAGATCAATATAGGAATGACAACTGCAATGCCGGACATGATATAGAACATGGGCATGGTAAACATTCTGCGGAAGTCTACCGCCAGCATGGTATGAAAGCGATCCGAAAAACTGCGGTGCCTTTTTCTTGAAATCTCACGAGTTGCCATTTATTTGCCCTCCGTTTCTTTCATCAGATCAATGTAGTATTCTTCCAGGCCAATCTTACGGGTCTGAATTTCCCTGACAAGAATACCGTTATCGTAGAGACAGCATACGATTTCCTCTGGATTGGCGGCATCGTACACCCGGATTTCTTCGTTTTCCTCTTCCACACGGGAATATTTGCAGGCAAGCAAGGCCTTCGCACGGTTCATTTCCCTGGTTTTCAGTCCCACATAGGTACGGCAGCTATCCTCCAGTTCCGCGGCCGTCATTTCTTTTATCATACGGCCTCTGCGTATAATCCCATAATGGGTGGCGATTTTCTCCAGCTCCCCAAGAATGTGCGAGGAGATTAGCACCGTGACGCCGTGATTTTCGGCCAGATCGGTCAGCACCTCCCGCATGATCCGCATACCGTCCGCATCCAGGCCGTTGATTGGCTCATCCAAAACCAGCAGCTTCGGGCTGCCCAGCAAAGCCATTGCAATACCGATCCGCTGTTTCATGCCCAATGAGCAGTTCTTGAATTTATTGGAGGCAGCGCCTTCCATGCGTACCAGCTTTAAAACCCTGCGGATTTCGTCATCCGCATGGGCAATGCCGAGATTTGCCGCCTGGAGCTTCATATTGTTCCATACACTATAATTCTGGAAACAGCCCGGGGATTCAATCAGCACCCCGATGGTGGAACGGACATCTTCATCCAGATAATCCTTCCCACAGATTTTGATGGAGCCAGAGTTAAATGGGATCAGCCCGCAAAGGGCTTTTTCTGTGGTTGACTTGCCGCTGCCATTTTCTCCTATGAAGCCGTAAATCGCCCCGGAGGGAACGGTCATGTTCAGGCCGCTGACAGCCTGTTTGCTGCCAAATGTTTTTGATAAATTGCGAATTTCGATTGCATTCATGCTGATCCCTCCTTAATACACATCGCTCTTTGAAAGAATCAAAGAACCAAGGATATTATAAGTCAAAGCCCAGGCCACGCTGACCGCCAGGCAGACGATAAGTGTCATAAACGTGCTGGAAAGGCAGGCATAAACCGAGGCCCCATACAGGAAAATATTCAGGAAAGACCCTGCTGAATTACCCAGGATCATGCCGACCGCCAGAATGGGAAGGCCGGTACCGATTGCGAAGGAGGCGGCAATGGCCACGCCGAAATAACGCCGGAGGATCACATTCAGGAAGGTATAAAGGCTTGCCCATCCAAGGCTCAAGATGATTTTGCTGAGAATAGCAATGAGCAGAGAGCCAACATTCACCGTAAAAGGAGTACCGGCGATAAACCCGGCAATGATGGATGCAGCCAGATAGCTCAGGCACATACAGGCCATTGTAAAAGCACAAACAATGGTCTTGGACATCATATAGTCCCGCTTTTTCGCATGTGTGGTAAAAAGCTGTTTGACATAGCCGCTTCGATAGTCATGGCCGATAAAAATAGAAACCATGATGCCGCCGAAAATATAAACCATGTTCATGTTGGCATATTCGCCCATATTCGACACAGCATACAGAGGCTGTTCCGCGGCTATGATCTGCCACGTGTTGGTGTACATCTGCGTCCCGCTGTCCCCAGTGCTCATCATGGTGAGAATCATGGCCGGGATGATGGCAGCAATCGCTACAAAGATATAAAACATCGGCGTATGAAACAGGCGGTAAAAATCCACCCCGAGCATTCCCTTCAGACGTTTCCGGAAGCTGGGTTTTTCAAATTGAAGTTCTTTTGACTGGCGCATTTTTAGCGACCCTCCTTTCCGGACATCAGTTCCACATAGTATTCTTCCAGGCCGATCCGGTTCTTTTTGATCTCCCGGACGGCGATACCATGCCCTAAGAGTAATTCTACGATTTCCTCCGGCTGCTCCACATCATAGACACGGATATAGCCATCTTCGACACGGACGTTGCCATAGGCCGCTTTCAGAATACCCATGGTCTTCATCATATCCTTCGTTTTCAGAGAAATGAAGACGCGGCAGCGGCCTTCCATCTCTCTTGCGGAAATCTCCTGCACCATTTTTCCCTGACGGATAATGCCGTAATGGGTGGCAATCTTCTCCAGTTCCCCAAGAATGTGGGAGGAAATGAGAACGGTACAGCCATAGTTTTCCGTGATGTCCACCAGAATCTCACGCATGATGCGCATACCGTCCGTATCCAGGCCGTTGATCGGCTCATCTAAAATCAACAGAGCTGGGTCGCCCAGAAGTGCCATGGCAATGCCGATCCGCTGTTTCATTCCCAGAGAACATTTCTTGAATTTCAGCCTGGCATTGTCCTCCATGCGGACGATTTTCAGAACCCGTTCTATTTCTTCATTTGTGTTCTCCAGTCCAAGGTTAAGCGCCTGCATCATCAGGTTATCCCACACACTGGAGTTTGGGAAGCATCCTGCGTTTTCAATCAAAGCTCCGACCCTGGCGCGGACTCCGGCATCCCGGTAATCTCGGCCAAAGAGCTTAATGGAACCACCATTTGGCACCAGATGGCCGCAGATCAGCTTTTCCGTGGTGGACTTACCGCTGCCATTTTCGCCGATAAAACCATAGATAGCTCCGACAGGAACCGTCATGTTCAGTCCGTCCAGCGCATACATTCCCCGGAAGCTCTTGGACAGATTGCGAATTTCAATAGCATTCATTTCTCAGACTCCTTTCCGATTGTTCCTGACAATCAGCCACGCTGTACCGGCAACAACAGCAATCACAGCAGGCACCGCGATGGAAATAACCTTTTTCATATCACAAACCTCCATTTGAAGTATTTTTATTGGACAGTTAAAACTCTAACAGGATGATGTTTTTGAAATGATTAAGAAATGTTTGAGAAGTGTTAAAAAGGAAAAAATAGTGCCTCGATTGTAAAGATCAGAGGCATCTACTGTGTCATTCACACAATAGATGCCCCGCTAAGTGAAGCCTATATGTTTGCTCTTCCTGATTTTGAATCGTTTCCTACTCCGTACAGCCGGAGCAACTGCCGCAATGACCAGAACATCTCCATAATTCATCTGCAACATCGGCCCATGCGGCAGCCTTTTCTACGCATTTGTCGCTGTATTCCTTTGCGCTTTCCTGGGCCTGATAATCCGTGCTTTTTGCACCGCTTTCCTCTACGATGCGAGTCAGAGCGCCAGGATTATCAAGAACAGGGCATGGACGCAGCATGTTATCGTTGAAAGGCTGATTCCTTCTGTAGCCCATGAACAGGGGAGATTGAAGTGCCTCAAGAATAGATTTCTCCCGGATATTAGAATCCGAATAGTGGATAAAGGCACAGGGTTCAATATCTCCGTTTGCGTTGATATGAAGATACTTTCGACCTCCTGCAATGCAGCCTTCTGCATATTCGCCGTCATTCCAGAAATCCATCGTGAAGATCGGTTTCGTCCCTCGGAACTTGCGAATCTGCTCATACATAAACTTCCGTTGTTCCGCAGAAGCCATCAGTTCAGGAACAGCAGCTTTGCCCACCGGCATATATGTAAAAAGCCATACGAACTTCGCGCCCCATTCTATCATCTGGTCAAAGTATTCTTCACTTCCAACATCGTGGACATTTGCGCTGGTGTAGCAGGCGGAAATGCCGAAAGGCAGTTTTTTCTCTTTCAGAATCTGCATTGCCCGCATGATTTTCTGGTAGGTTCCTTTTCCACGTCGGCTGTCAGTAGATTCTTCAAATCCTTCCGCACTGATCGCCGGGACGAAGTTTTTCACACGAAGCATTTCGTCTGCAAAGGCTTCGTCAATCAACGTGGCGTTCGTGAACGCAGAGAATATGGAGTCCGGGTGAGCTTCACACAGACGGATCAGATCAGCCTTCCTTACCATGGGTTCCCCACCTGTATAGAGGAAGAAATAGCAGCCAAGCGCATTGGCTTGATTGACAATATCATCCAGCTCCTCGTAAGACAGGTTCAAACGATTCCCATACTCTGCTGCCCAGCATCCTTTGCAGTGCAGGTTGCAGGCAGAGGTCGGGTCCATCAGGATCGCCCAGGGAATATTGCAGTCGTACTTTCTTTCCAGGCTGTCGTGAATTGGAATATTTTTCACAAACGCATTCAGCACAAAATTCTCAAAGAATTTGCGGCGAACTTCACCGTCGATTTCCGTAAAGATACTTAAAAGCAGCTGATACCAGTTATTGTCCGGATCGGACAGCATCGGGACGATCACAGAAAGATGGTTATCCACTTCCGTTCCGCTGGGTACATATTTTTCAATAAAACTTCCTACCTTTGACAGGTTATTAGCCGGGTCTTTGTCAACAAACTCATAGAGTTTGTGCAGAGCAGCAACCTGCACGCTCGTTTTGACACTCATATAAGTGACTCCTTTCATCTCATTGGAAAAAGTTATCCCACATATTCGTGAGAACAAACGCATTTTAATATGCAGATGTTTTTGAAATGATTGAGTAATGTTTTTAAAATATTAAACCGCACCAAAATCTAATTGGATATTTGCATCCTTACAGCCTTATCCCTGCCTGACCATACAGCAGAAACATGACCACATTCGATCATCAATCGGATGTGGCTTTTTGTGGTTTTTAAAGCAAAAGGACGCCAAATGAAGCCATCCTGAGATTCCTCTTGGAGTGGGTACTGTAGAACAGGCAGTCAGGGCGATAATATGGGCTGTTGTCAAGCCAGCCTGTCACATGACTGCTACTTCATATGCTGCTTAAATTATACATCTATAGAGCCAGCGAAAACTGATGTGTTCAATAATACACATATGCGCTCAATATGAGTCGGCGCAGAAGGCTTTGAAATTGTATAATTTAAGTAAGAAATTCGGGAAGGAGGAGATGTCGTCATGAATCAGCTTGATTTGTATGAGCTTGCATCAGATGATGCTATTTATAAAGCCATCGGCAGTCGCTTGCGCTATTACAGAAGTTTGCGTGGCATGAAGCAGGATGAGCTTGCAAAAGCGTCGGGTGTGAGTCGCTCAACTATCAGTAAGATTGAGAGCGGTTATAAAAAGCCGTATTCTACAGCGATTTTTATAGCACTTGCCAGAACGCTGCACGTACCGCTTGAGAATCTCCTCACCGATAAATTGCTCGCCTGATATACCACCCATTGCAGTTATGTGATTGTGCTGAACTATACGTAATAATTTATCCATCTGCCGCTGGTTGTTCTACCGGCGGCTTTTGCTTTTTTGAGGGAGGAAGGTGTATTCCATGACTGAACAGGATTTTGAA